>NZ_JBTSLF010000032.1:0-20027 GCF_054640775.1 Candidatus Aquicultor sp.
CCGTCCCTTCTCGCGATTAGAAACTTTAGTTGTTTTTTAATCGCTATTCGCTAATCGCCAATCGCTAATCACCAATCGCTGCTTCTATATAAAGGACACACGACTCGAGCCCCTTCATTGCTGCAAGTGCATCGACCGTAGTGTCTATAATCTCCTGGTTAGGATATGACAAGTTTTTTCCTACCACCGCACGCCCGCCAACACCACGCTCCCGCAGATGCCGTGCAATCGCCGGGGCGGTGAGCTTGTCATCGGTTAGAAGACACACCTTTTTGTTCTGCCCGGTGACTTTATCAAGCTCATCTGTCGACCGGCCGTGGACGGATGTAAAGACGACGTCCTGCCACTCCTGCCCTATCAGGGCGAACAGCACCTGCACCGAACTGATGCCGGGGATAGCATTGATGGATAGATCGGGCAGCCGGGTGCGGATGGTTCGCAGGATGCTGTAAAAACCCGGATCACCGCTTACAACTACCACCGTGTTTTTATCCTTACAGCGCTCAAGCTCCTCGAGCGCAGAATCGATATGGCCGGTTATATAATAGATGTCTTTACCTGCGGTATCAACCGAATCGAGCAGGCGCTTTCCGCCTATCAGAACATCCGCCGTCGCTATATGTTTTTGCGCCGCCGGGGTTATATAATCCGGATGACCCGGCCCTATGCCTACCACCGTTACCATTTTGAATCCCTTATAATCCGCTTCGCGGCGGCATCGGTCGCAACGATATCCCCTGAGAGCACCGTTATCGCCGTGCCTATCTCTATTCGCCCGCCTATGCGCTCTAGCGCGCGGGCGGTCACTTCTCCGGCGATTTTATCGAGCAGCCGCGATTCCCCCATCTCAGAGAGGCCGACCGCCGCTTCCTCCGCTGTGTTTACCCGTAAAAGATACATCATCGGAGCCCTGTCTTTCGTATAGCCCCGTACCAGGCGCTTTATAATCTCAACGGGGTCGTCGGTTTTGCCGCTGTGCGTATCGAAAAACCCTCCCGCGACTTTGGCCATCTTACCGATGTGCCCGAGCAATAACACCCTCTCGACGCCCTTTTTGGCGCAGTATTCCAGCATGTCGCCCACAAAGTTGCTCATCTGTATAACCGCGTCCTCGGGGAACTTGAGCTTGTTTTTCGCCACTTTCTCGCCCATATTCCCGGGGACAAGCGCCACGGTTTTATAACCGAGCGCGCTCGCTATATCGACCTGGGGCAGAAGCGATGCGATAAGGCTCGTGAGCGACATCGGCCTTACGATGCCGGTCGTTCCCAGGATGGATATCCCATCGATGACCCCAAGCTTTGCGTTCATTGTCTTTTTCGCACGCTCGACGCCCTCGGGAGCGTATATCGTTATCTCGACGCCTTCACCTTCGGGCAGAACGGCGTCCACGTTTTCTAATATCATTTTGCGCGGCACGGGATTTATGGCGGGCTCGCCTACCTGAACAGAAAGGCCCGGCTTGGTAACCGTTCCGATTCCTTCACCGGCCGATATCGTTATACCGCCGCCCCGCCTCTCGGCCCGGGCGTAGATCACCATACCGTGCGTTACGTCGGGGTCGTCGCCGGCGTCCTTTACGACGCCGCAACTTGCCACGCTCTTGTCTTCAGCTATATCCTGCTCGACCGGCTTAAACGTTACGGTGCTTCCGCCGGGGAGTAGTACTTCTACTTGTTTTATGATCTCGCCCGTAAACAGCATACTAACAGCGGCGGTCGATGCGGCCGCCGCACATGTGCCGGTCGTGTATCCTTTTTTAAGCTTCTTATTCAATAAACCGGCCCTGCTTACGGTCCTCATATACTTCCTACTGTTCGCAATCTGCGCCGCATGCGAGCTTGAGAAGCGCGTTTACCGCCGCGGCGGCCATCGCGCTTCCACCCCTCGTCCCACGGACGGTTATATATTCAAGGCCCGAGTTCATGAGCGCCTCTTTCGAATCGGCGGCCCCTACGAAACCAACCGGTGTGCCGATAACGAGCGCCGGTTTGGCGACGCCTTCTTTAATCATATCCAGCAGCTCGAAGAGGGACGTCGGGGCGTTTCCTATGGCTACGATCGCGCCGTCGATGTGCTCGGCAAGGGAGCGTATGGCAACGGCGCTCCGGGTTTTGCCCACTCTCTTCGCCTCGCTTTCGATCGCGCTGTCATCGACTTTGCAGATAATGTTGTTGTCGTGAATCACGCTGATGCGGTTGCTGATACCCGTTGCTACCATGCGAACATCGGTAATAATCGGGCGTGCATCCTTTATCGCCGTTATGCCGGCATCTATCGCATCCTCGGACACATCGATAGCATCGATAAGCGAAAGATCGCCGCTTGCGTGGATTATCCTCTTTATTATCGCCTTTTCGGCTTTGCAGTAGCCCCTCAAATTGGTCGAGGCTTCGATGATCCTGAAGCTCTCGTCTTCGATTTCAGACGGCTTACTGATCGTCACGCCGTTTGAGCTTGGAGTACCACCGATCATACTGATGATCCTATCCACCAGAATGTCGGTAATCCTCATATCCGCGCCTATATGGCACGCTAGTTTTATACTAACCGAGGGATGCTTCGCGCACTCCCCGTTGATAATGCCGGGGATATCTTCCCTTACGTGGTTTCCATCCGTTAAAAAGAGCGGCAGCACTACGATATCGTTTGTTCCGGCTTCGATGAGTGTGTTTATTACCTCAGGCAAACCAGGCTCGTTGAACTGCAGTGCGGCGTAGTGCACATTGTCCAGCTGTAGCCGTTTCTTCAAGGATTCGGTGATGTCCTTGAGGATGTCCACCGTCTCCGTTACCTTGCTCCCGTGACCTAATACAATAAACCCAGTACTCATCGAATCCCCTTAACTCTTTTTTGTACTCCGACATATCGATATAAAGCGCTCTGCCGCTTGCGGGTTGCCCGCGAAGTGCATATGAATGTACGATGCCAGCGAGTTTTTATACACAAAGCCTTCTTGCGAGCCGCCCTCCACCGTATACGCTTGATCCATCCCCTGGCCGGTCTCGGTTATCGATGAATAATGAAACTCATGCCCTCTCAGAATATCGCCCCGTGACGCAATCACCGAATCCGTACATGCGATCACCTCGCGATACCCTAATGTGGGGCGCTTTTGCATCTTGCACTTGACCGGCAACACACCGCTCATATTATATGCGTGACCGTCAAAGTTCTCAATGGCCCGGGACAAATACATCAAGCCCCCGCACTCCGCATAAACCGGAACCCCATCCTCGACCGCCTGCCGTATCTCGGCTGACATTGTATGATTTTGGGATAATTCCCGGGCATATACTTCGGGATAGCCGCCACCCAGATATAAACCGTCCAGCCCAGCCGGGAGATGCTCGTCTTCGAGCGGGCTAAAAAACTCGAGTTCCGCCCCATTCGCGGCCAGCAGGTTAAAGTTATCGTGGTAATAAAAGCTGAACGCTTTATCGAGCGCAACGCCGATTCTCACGGGTTTTACGCCGGGTGCCTGTACATCGTGCTCTCTATGCCTTGTAAACAGGCTCTCATAATCGGACTTAATTAGTCCTGTTTGATTCGCCAGGTCGATGAGCACATCCAGGTCGATATGCTTCTCGGCAAGCTCTACCAGGGCGTCTATGTATTCGGTAGCCGGTTTTGTTTCGGTTTGCGTTACCAGACCGAGGTGTCGCTCGGGGATCTTTACCTGCGAGTTTCTCTTCACGCACCCCAGCACCGGCAATCCCGTCGCCCGCTCGACGGAGCTTTTCACCATCGACTCATGACGGTCGCTCCCTATATTGTTGAGGATAAAGCCCTTCAGGTCGACCGCCTCGTCGTATTTTTTAAAGCCGACCGCCACGGCCCCGGCGCTTGCGCCTATCTTGGCGCAATTTACGACCATGATAACCGGGCTTTCAATCAACTTGGCGGCTTCGGCGGTGCTGCCTTCCGATAGGTCGCCCCGCCCGTCATACAACCCCATGACACCCTCGATGACCGCTATATCGCTATCCGACGCCGAGTTCACGAAACAGGCTTTTGAGGGCTCCTTACCGATCATCCAGGTATCGATATTGCGCCCCGGCCTGCCGGTGACCATCTGATAGTAACCCGGGTCGATAAAATCCGGGCCCACTTTAAACCCCTGGACGGTAAGCCCGCGCTTCGATAAGGCGGCCATAATCGCAAGCGAAATCGTCGTCTTACCGACGCCGCTTGAGGTGCCCGCTATAAGTATTCGTGGAAACGTGTTGTCGTGTCCCATGCCTTCCATCGACCGTTTATAGTACCTTAAGATTGTCTTTTACAAAATATTTCGCAATGCGTCTAAAAGCTTATCGTTATCTTCCGGGCGTTTCACCGCTACCCGGAAGTATGTGTTATCCATTCCCGTATACGAGCTGCAATCACGTATAGCGTATCCCCGGGTCAGCAGCGCTTTTTGAAGGTCGGGTGATATGATTTGGGCTTCGATTCTTACGAGGATGTAGTTTGCGGCGGGTTTGAACGGTGTAAGGTCGTCAATTCCTGAGAGCCCTACGTAAAACCGCTGCGCCTCGCTGGCTAGTTTGGTCACACTGTCCGTTACGAAACCTTTATCGTTGAGGGCGACTTTGCCCGCCGCTATCGCCAGGGAGTTGATGCTCCACGGATATTTCTCCTCGCGTATCTTATGCGCGGTCTGCGGGCCGGTCACCAGGTAGCCGAGTCTTAGGCCAGCAATGCTGAATATCTTGGTCAGCGAACGCAGTACTATCAGGTTGTTTCTCCGGGACGCCTCATGGATTAGCGTAGTATCCATCCCGTCCGGGACGAAATCTATAAAGGCTTCATCTATCACCCAGGTCGTGTCCGGGTTGCTATCGACCGCATTAAGCAGGTCGTGCTTTTCTATTTTATAGCCGCACGGGTTGTTTGGATTGCCGATTATCACGAGGTCTACGCCGGCCATCGTATTTGATAGGGTCTCGACGAGGTGGTCCGCCGAAAGCGCACTGTTGTAGACGACCTTGGTGCCCGCCTTTACGAGCGAGAGTTCGTACTCGGTAAAGCTCGGCACCGGCAGGAGCGCTTTTTTCGCGCTAAGCGCGCGCGGGATGAGATAGATAAGCTCGATGCTCCCGTTGCCGGCGACAACGTTCTCAGGGCTTATCCCTAGGTTTTTTGCTACCGCAGCGGCAAATGTCTCGGCTTCCTGTTCGGGATACTCGCCTATGGTGCCCAGGGTGTTCTTGATTGCGTTGAGTACTTTGCGCGATGGCCCGTACGGGTTGATGTTTGAGCTAAAATCGACCAGGTCGACGGCCTCTATCCCCAAACTGCGTGCGAGGAGCCGGGTATTGCCCCCATGTTTCTTTAGTTTGTCTTTATCTTTCAAACTCACTTACTCACCTGTTACTTAAAAACGTTTAATGCCTCAAATGTCTCAACATCCAGCGCTTTGCGTGACAGATACAGCGTATCGATCCATTCGCTCTGGATGCCTCCATTGATGACTTCCACAAGATAAGCATCCCATGAGCGCGGGATATAATGCGATACTTTGTCGAAGAGGCGCTGCCCGAAGCCTTTCTCTACAAGCATGCCCATGACCGTCCCGCTATGGGCGATATTTACCCCGAGACCGCCGTTGATCCTGCAAACGGCCATTACATCATCGAGTTCGGGCTTATAGAGAAGCTTTTGGTTAAGGATGGCGCTTAACGAAGCGGCGTTTCCGATGAGCCGCAGGTTATCGCTTGCAAAGCCTTCAACTACCATATCGAAGGCCTCCTTAACAAAAAGCTTGTCCGTTTCTTTTAGCTGCCCTTTCTCTTTATTGAAACGTACCGTATCCAGGTCTTTCGGGGGCTCGAGAACCAAAATCTCCAGTGGCGGCGCATCGCCCAGAGCTTGAAGCATACGTCCCTTAAGGTGGTCGAACGCTACGATGCCGTCGAAGATTATTCCATCGGTAGGCTCTACCGAAAGCGCGATTTCTGCGACCTCACGGGGGTCTATGGCACGCCCGTGCAGCTCAAACACTGCCGCAACAGCCGCACCTATATCGGCCGTGCTGCTCGCCATCCCTTTGCCTCTGGGAAGCTCGTTGTGCACCGCAGCGTCTACACCATACCCGGTCCCTATAAGCTCTAGGGCTTTGCTTATAGCCGACGTGGTTTTATCATACTTGCCGGTGTCATCAACATTACTAGCATTGTTAATGTTATTAGCGTTTTTAGCAGTATCAGCTACCCTGACCGCGCCCTCTTTTAGGCTTGCAACCGTTACATCCGAGTACCTGTTTATCGGGCATGTTATATGAAAATCAATCTCGCCGAGGGTGCCCTGCACAAACTCGCCGCAGCTCCCCGGCATCCTTACCCATGCCTTCATCAAAACTCTATCCCCTGCCTCGCCATAATCCCCTGTTCAAACGGGTGTTTTATGAGTTTAAACTCGGTTACGTAGTCGGCGATATCCACCAACTCCTTCGGGGCGTTTCTGCCGGTCATCACCAGCTCGATTTTACCCTTGCACAAATGCGCTATTTCTACGGTCTCTGCCAGGTCCGCCATCCCCATGAAAACAGCAACGTTTATCTCATCCATGATAAGCATATCGCAGGAATGGCTTTCGACCAGCCTTCGCGCTTCGTGTAATCCATCGGCGATATCGCCTTTTATCTCTTCAACCGGAGGATGGGATTCCCCTAGCAAGTTACCCCCAAAACGCTTGACGGACACGTTTTTGAACTGCCTGATCTCACGTATCTCGCCCGATTCCTCGGTAAGCGCCTTCATGAACTGGATGATGCAAACCCGCAACCCACTCGCAACCGCCCTCAACGAAAGCCCGATCGCCGCAGTAGTCTTGCCCTTGCTGTCGCCTGTATAAATATGAATTAATCCAAGTACGTTCTTCTCTACCAACAGGTATCCTTATGTATTATGTTACAACCCCTAGATAGCTCAACCCAAACATAACCGCCCTGCTCAAAAGCAGGGTTATCGCTGAGGCGACGAAGATGAGCCAGGTCACCTCATGTATGTTTTTTTCTGTCATCGCACCTTTGCCGTCGCCGATAAAGCTGCTTTCCCGCGGTACGCCGGCATAATAGTTGGTGCCGCCGAGTTTAAGGCTATATGCACCGGCGACCGCAGCTTCCGGCAAACCGCTGTTCGGGCTTGCGTGGTTGCGTCCGTCTCGTATCGCGGTCTTTACCGCCTTTACAGCATTCTTACGTACCAGGAGCGCCGCTATCGCAAGGATGAGTACCGATATCCTTGCAGGAATATAGTTTACCATGTCGTCCAGTCTTGCTGCAGCCCAGCCGAAGTCCATGTATCGCTCGTTCTTATACCCTATCATCGAATCCAGGGTGTTTACCGCTTTGTATGCCATCGCCAGCGGCGCCCCGCCGATGAGCGCGAAAATCATCGGCGCTATTACCCCGTCGACCGAATTCTCGGCGACCGATTCTATCGTAGCCCGCACCACGTCACGGCGCTTCATATTCCCGGTATCCCGGCCGACGATGCGGCCGACCTTCTCGCGGGCTTCCGCCAGATCGTTCTTCGCAAGGGACACCGCCACGTCTCTGGCGCTATCCATCAGTCCCCTGGTCGCTATCGTAGTGGATATTAGTAGTATTGATACCACAAAACCTGCGCTGCTGTTAAGAAGCGTGGCAAGGTAGACTATGCCCCAGGCCACCAAGGCGGATATCCCGACAACGAACACGACGACCGCCATTCCTACAAATCGTTTTTGTGTCTTTTTGAGGCCCTCGTTAAAGACCTGTTTATCAAGATATGCTATGAGGCGCCCGATTAAAACAACCGGGTGCGGAACCCATCCGGGCTCGCCAAAGGCCAGGTCAACCACGTAAGCCAGCGCCACCTGAGGCCACAGCATATTAAACACCTATTATTTCTGAGATAGCGCCGATATCGAGACTTTCCGATACCGTTTTAGCCAACAGGTCGATTTGCGTCTGCCTGAACACGTCGTGGTCTATCCCGAGACTATCTTGCGCCAAGCCCTTTTTCGCTTTTAGAAAATCGAGCAACGATTTGCGCAGCTTTCCGTTATCGAATATCCCGTGGATATACGTGCCGAAGACCATGCCGTCTGCGGATACGCATCCATCGCTCACATCCTCGGGTGCCGTCCCACGCTTCGTTATCCTAAACGCCTCCCGGGTATCCCCGTTTAGCCTGGTTATACCCATATGTATTTCGTAACCGACAACGTTGCTGCCGAAAACCGGTTCAAAGAATGCACCACCGCCCGACACTTGCGCCTCGACCTGCACCGTGACCTTGGCGGGGTTGATGCTGGTCACGCAATTAAGCAAGCCGATACCATCGATCACGCGCTCATCCGACTCGATGCCATGCTCGTCCTCTATTATTGTTCCGAGCATCTGATACCCCCCGCAAATCCCGACAACGGGAACACCTTTTTCGCGGCTCGTTCTAATCTCTTCGACCGTACCTTTTTCATGCAGCACCTGCATGTCGCCCATAGTGTTCTTTGTCCCTGGGACGATTATGAGATCGGTCTCCCCGATGGGAGCGCCGGGCGTCACATAGCGAAGGTTGACTCCGGGCTCATAAGCAAACGTGTCGATATCCGTAAAGTTGGAAATGTGCGGAAGCCTGATCACGGTGATGTCTACCGCCATACCGTTTGCAGCGGCCCTGTTTACATTATCCAGCGCAAGCGAATCCTCGCTGTCGAGCTTGAGGTCGCGCATGTAAGGGACGATTCCGAGCACGTTCTTGCCTGTCTTTGTTTCAAGAAAATCAATGCCAGAGTCGAGCAGGGTCACATCCCCCCTGAACTTGTTGATAACAAGGCCTTTGACCAGGTCGCGCTCATCATCGTCGAGTAGTTCGAGCGTGCCGACGAGCTGGGCGAAAACGCCGCCGCGGTCGATATCTCCGACCAGCAGGACCGGCGCCTGCGCCATCTTGGCGATACGCATGTTGGCGATATCCTCTTTTTTCAAGTTGATCTCTGCCGGGCTTCCGGCGCCTTCGATAAAGACCAGGTCATATTCGGCGCGTAGTGCATCAAGCGATTCCTCGACCTTATGTATGAGGCCGGTCTTCTCGAAGTGGTATTCGCGGGCGGAGAGGTTTTTATACACCTCGCCCCGCACGATCACCTGGGCGCGGCTGTTATCGGTGGGTTTCAAGAGAATGGGGTTCATGTGCACGGTCGGTTTGATGCGCGCGGCCGCAGCTTGAAGCGCCTGGGCGCGCCCGATTTCGTGTCCCTCTTCGGTCGCAAACGAGTTAAGCGCCATGTTCTGGCTCTTAAACGGCGCTACCTTGAATCCCTTATCGATAAATATCCTGCACAGGGCCGCGACCAGCAGGCTTTTGCCCGCATCCGATGTCGTGCCCTGAACCATTAACGTTCTTGCTTTCAATTAGAGGCTCCCCATCTCTAATGATTTTCCATCCCTAATGCTTTTATATCAACCGGTATACCGGCGATGGTAAAATATACCTTGTCTGCAAGCTCGGCGGCCCTCTGGTTGGCTATCCCAAGGATATCCCGATACCTTCGCCCGACGGGATACTCGGGGACAAGGCCCATTCCGACTTCGTTCGATACAAAGGCAACCGTCTTGCCGGATTGCTTGGCTTCGCTTACCGCATCAATGACCTCCGCGATTATCTGCTCGTCATTGACGGTTTGCTCCATACGCCTGGCTATATAGATGGTCAGGCAGTCGACGATGACCGCATCTGCTTTCTGATATGCCCGGCTCAACGTATCCGCCAGCTTGCCTTCGACTTCGAAGGTAACCCACTCGCTCGGCCTCGATTCCCGGTGCTTCTTGATGCGCTGCACCATCTCTTCATCGATCGCCTCAGCCGTGGCGACATAAGCTACTTCGTTATACCCCGATATTATCTTCTCTGCAAGCGCGCTCTTGCCGCTCCTTGCACCCCCCACGAAGAGGATGACATTGCTAATGGCGCTACCTCCGTTCAAAAATAAAAAATCCCTCAGCCTTACGCTAAGGGTCTTATGTGCTCCTCGATCCGCGAAGGCTTTGCTGGGCAGGTCTCCTGACTTACGGATATAACGCTCTCCCGCGCCTTCCCGGGACTTAAGTACCAGTGGCATCTGCGGGGGCTTTCCGTTTACAGTTGCGGGCCCGTGCCGGATTCTCACCGGCTTCCCTATTCTCCGCTTTTAGCGGCACCCAGCATGTCGTATTCTGTTATTCCGATTATATGCATTACCTTGGGTTTGTACAATAGCACGAGGTTGGAAGGCATGGATGCTGCTAGTGTTCGTTGCTCTTAGGAGTGCTTTATAGATTCGGCATGTATTACACATCATACAATGGCAAATATCCAGGCGCTAAAAGAGCAGCTCTTTGAAATCCGAAATACTCTTAAGGGTTGGCTCCCCGGATCGGATTCGAACCCGTTAAGGTACTGCTAATTCCAGGAGCTGACCATTATTAACTAAACCTATCCTAAACCTTCCTCTTCCCTATCTTCCCCTCGTCAGGTGCACGATAGCTCATGCGCACTGCCGTTCAAGACTCAATAAGTATGTATTAATTTGCGGTCAAGCCATATCCTTACGCTTGCCGCATCGTTTCATATTTATGTATACACAATCTACTTCGAAGGAGGGATGGCCGGGTTTATTGAATTTCGGAAAGTCTATTTGCTGGAAAAAGAAAGGATGGGCGAAGACATATGAGTTTTAGAAACAATTCGAAACCGAACAAAGCAACTATCAAGCCAGCGTTTTTTGTCCTGTTATTGGTGATCTCGCTTAGCGCGATATTTATGCTGACGGCATACGCAGAAAATGCTACACCGCTGGTTAAACCAAGCGGTCTTGAGGCCAAAGCCGACACAAGCACAGTTACCCTGACATGGGCAGCGAACACAGAGGCTGACCTTGGTGGGTACAATATCTACAGAAACACGACAGACACAACGGTCGGCGCGAACTTGGCTAGCGTGGACGCATCCGCGACTAGCTACGCGGATACTTCTGTCGCAGTGGGCACCACGTATTACTATTGGTTATCAGCCATAGATACGGCAACCCCTGCAAATGAAAGTGAAAAGGCCGGTCCTGTTTCCGCCAGCCTCAGCAGCACTGAAACCGGCGGTGACCAAACCGATACCGATACACCGAGCACATTCAAGGATATCACCAATGCCCATTGGGCACGCAGTTACATCGAAGAGTTGCTTGCCAGTGGTATCGTGAATGGTTATGCAGATGGTTCGTTCCGCCCGCAAAGCGATGTAACGCGAGCCGAATTCGCGAAGATGGTTTGCGAGATCATGGTTAAGAGAGCAAACTGGGTGCTAAGCACAGAGACATCCTCGTCTCTGACAGATGTCCAAGATCATTGGGCTGCCGCATATATCGCGACAGTCAATAAATACGGCGCGATGGTCGGCTACAATACCGCAGATGGTACTGTATTTAGGCCGGACAGGAATATCACGAGGGCCGAAATCGCGAAAATCATCTCGAGCGTCCTGAAGCTCGAGCGTGGCAAGAGCAATCTTAAAGACGTTAGCACACACTGGGCTAAGGATGATATCAATGCGTGCGTTAAAGCCGGCATTGTCAGTGGATATAAGAACGGCAACTTCGAGCCTAGCAGCTTCGCAACACGAGCAGAAGTTTGCAAGATGCTCGTTAAAATGATGAAGCTGTTGGATACACAAAATAACAAGGGCAAAAGCACCAAGTAGTAAAAGCTAAAATGCGTAGCAAACGAACTATAAAGGCCCGTCATGTGACGGGCCTTTATTTTTACCCTGCTAACTCCTGCATTTGCAAATACTGATTTGAATACCGTTGCTGAGAGAACCGACAACCCAACCCCCCTCTCTCTCCTACCCTGCAACAGCTAAAACGCCTCGATTGGTATATAATATCCAAAACAGCTATCAATGGCCGGTGATTAGGTATGGAAGAACGCTTGCAAAAATTTATGGCGCGTGCGGGAGTGGGGTCTCGGAGGCATTGCGAGGACCTCATTAAAGAAGGACGCGTCAAAGTCAACGGTCATGTGGTTACCGAGCTTGGGACGAAGGTCAATCCCATTAAAGACATCGTTGAAGTCGATGACAAGCCGATTCGGGTCAAGGAAGAGAAGTTTTACCTTATGCTTAACAAACCGGCCGGTTTTATCACAAGCGTAACTGACAAGTTCGGGAGGCCTACGGTAATCGATTTGCTGGGTGGGATAAGTGACCGGGTATTCCCAGTCGGAAGGCTTGATTTTGACACCGAGGGGTTGCTGTTTTTGACTAACGACGGGGAGCTTGCGTTCAGACTCACACATCCGCGCTACAAAGTTAAGAAATCATACATTGCCGAAGTGGAAGGGCATCCAACGGATAGCTCGCTTGCCCAGTTGAGAAAGGGTATCATGCTTGAGGATGGGATTACCGCACCGGCGGAAATCAGCGTGATAAAGGAGACAAGGTCGTCTACATTTCTTAACGTTGGCATCCACGAGGGACGGAAGCGCCAGATACGCAGGATGTTTCAGAAGATAGGCCATACGGTTATCTTCTTAAAACGGGTGGCGGTGGATGGGGTTCTTCTCAATAAACTGCCCGTGGGTAACTTCAGGTCGCTTACCCCGAAAGAGGTCGAGTCGCTTTATAGAGCCGTCCGCTTACTATAATCTGCGTTAATCCGCATTAATCTATGTTAATCTTTGTTAATCTGCGTCGTGCTGCGTTGCGAAAACTGCCGAAGGACTGCTAAACAAGCTGCTAAATGGGAATTACTTAATAAACATGTTAAGGAGATTCCATGTATTACAGGGTGGCCGATTGGCTTAAAGCAATTGTTTTCGCGCTAGTTGTGATTCTAGTTTACATATTTGTCGGACACATCGTCCACACGATATTGTTATTCGCTACCGCAGCGTTCATCGTATTTGTCATTCACCCGATTATCGGGTTTCTGGAAAGGCAAAAGGTTAACCGCGGCCTCGCCATCGCCTTAACCTATCTGGCCTTTTTCGGGCTGCTTACGGCGCTAATCCTTACCGTTGGACCGGTTATCGGGGATGAATTTAGAAATTTTCTGGCGGACTTTCCAAGATACGTCGCCTCTTTACGGGCACAGGCCGCGTATGTGACCAGAGTGCTCGGACAGATAGGGTTGACGCGGCTCATCCCCATAAACCCCAACTCGCTCGTCAGCCAGGCGGCGGGCATCGCAACAGCGCAGATACAAAACGTGTTTTCTCTCATCCCCTCTTTGGTCAGCCTAATAACCGACATGATTCTGGTTTTAATCGTGTCGCTGTACATGCTGATTTTTCTTCCCTCAATAGATAGGTCTGTGCGTAACGAGTTACCTGCCGAACTTTCGAACCTATACGACCGCTTCTTGGTTACCATGAAGACGGCATTGTCGAAATATCTGCTCGGCCAGCTTGCGTTTATGGCGACCATCGGAGTGGCGGCCGGCATCGGCGTCTGGGCTATAGGCCTGCCGTTCCCTGCGCTTTTAGGGTTCTGGGCGGGGTTGACTGAAATAATACCGGTACTTGGGCCGGTTCTCGGCGCGATCCCCTCTATTATCGTTGCGCTTACCATCAAGCCGATCCTCGCGCTTTACGTGGCAGTTGTCTTTATCGTCATCCAGCTGCTGGAGAACAATGTGCTGGCCCCGTTTATTCTTGGGGGATCGGTCGGCCTGAACCCATTACTTATTATGTTTGCGATTATCGCAGGGGGAGAAATCGCCGGGATTGTCGGGGTATTCCTTGCCGTTCCCACCCTGGCGATCGTCGCAAACGTTATCAAGTTTATATCGAATAACTTTAGCTACGAACGGGTTAAGGACGGACCGGACAGGCTCGTTATTAGAAAGTAATACCGCTTGGATATCACATACGGCCTGCCCTATTCTTATTCTATTACTGCGCTTGAGCGAAGGTTTTCGACTATCTGCTTCTTGACATCGTCGTCCGGTGAGAACTCATCGAGCGGTGGAAGCTCGTTTAAGCTTCGCAGGCCGAAGGATTCTAAGAACCGGTTAGTCGTGCCGTAGAGAATCGGTTGGCCTGCGGTATCCTGCTTGCCAAGCTCTTTGATCAATCCCCTGTTGATAAGGGTATTGACGACGCCGTCCGAGTTAACGCCCCGTATGCTCGCTATATCCACCTTGGTAACGGGCTGTTTGTAGGCGATTATGGAAAGCGTTTCGAGGGCGGCTTGGGTGAGCCTCCTGTGGTCGAATGATAGTATTAGTTTCTCGATATACGGTGCGTAGGCGGGGTGGCTGTAAAGGCGGTATCCCCCAGCGGCTTCTCGCAATTGGAAACCGCGGTCGGCTCTACGATATTCGTTAGTGAGGTCGTTAAGGATTTGGTTGACCTCTTCTTCAGGGATATCTACTACGCTTGCGATCTTCGCTTTGCTTAATGGTTGGTCACTTACGAAAAGAAGCGCCTCGACGATGCTTCTCAAGCGTACTTTCAAATCGCTCACACTACCACTCCCGGCTTATCGTTTATGATTATCATTATCTCGCCGAATACCTCGGCCTGTCCCAACTCGACGACCCCCCGTTTATACAGCTCTAGCACCGCTAAAAACATGGTTATAAGCTCGACTTTGCCGGTGCAATCATCGGTAAGCTCGCGAAAGCTTTTCATCTTTAAGCCCTTGATCTGTCCTTCCAGCCGTTTTACATACTCGTCAACACTCAGGGGTTTTGGGGTTATGTGGTCGGCCTGCATCAGGTTTATCTCTTTTTTGTCGTTAATAGCAAGAAACATCCTGCGCAATCTATCGAGGGAAAGCCCCGCCAGAAAATCCGGGATAAGGCCGTCGAACTGTTCCTCAAGACCGGCCTCCCGGGAATAATACTTGCTTTCCGCTTCATAGCGGGCCATCAGCTCGGCCGACACGTTCTTGAATTTTTTATATTCGATCAAGCGCGCGATCAATACCTCGCGCGCTTCTGCAGGAGAGATATCGTCTTCGTCCGAGGGTTCTTGTTTTTTCGGAAGCAGGTTTGCCGCTTTGATATCGAGCAACGTCGCGGCCATCAGCAGGAACTCCGTGCCGATTTCGAGGTCGAAATCTTGCAAGGAGTCGACATAGTCGAGGTATTCCCTGGTGATCTCGGCTATCGGTATCTCATAGATATCGATTTTCTGGCGCGAGATAAGATTAAGAAGTAAGTCAAACGGGCCCTCAAACATCTCGAGCTTCAGCTGATATGGTAATGCCATAACCGTTCCCCGTTTCTACTGCAATGCTTCCAATGATATTTGCAAGGATGCTTCTATTTTTCTAGTGCAACTGGCCTCAGAACTTTAATGCCTAGACGACGGTCGTTTCCGACAGAATATTTAACTTATTTCTAATATCGTGAATCGTGCTGCGACAGATCGGGCGCACCTGGTGAAGGCCCTCGCGCAGTACTTCGTCGACGATTCCCGGTTCTTTTTCGATTTCGGCGCGGCGCTCTCTGAAGCCCGCCAGGGAGTCGATGATCTTATCCGCCAGCTCGCGCTTGCAGGCCATGCAACCCCATGCGGCTTCGTGGCACTTGATCTCTATCTGCTGAAGCTCGGTTTCGGATGAGTAGACCTGGTGCGTCGGGAATACAACCATACAGGCCGCCGTACTTCCCGGATCGGTCTTCTTCTGCCTGGCCGGGTCGGTTACCATCTGGTTTACTTTCGACCTTATTGTGTCAGGATCGTCCGAGAGAAAGAT
This sequence comes from Candidatus Aquicultor sp., assembly GCF_054640775.1. Taxonomy (NCBI): domain Bacteria; kingdom Bacillati; phylum Actinomycetota; class Candidatus Aquicultoria; order Candidatus Aquicultorales; family Candidatus Aquicultoraceae; genus Candidatus Aquicultor; species Candidatus Aquicultor sp. Next base: position 15,720 of record NZ_JBTSLF010000032.1, read on the forward strand.
CGAGTTGTCGTAGCTCTTGCTCATCTTCCTGCCGTCGATTCCAAGGAGCCGTTTTACCGGAGAAAGCAGCGACTGCGGCTCGTCGAAGTAATCGCCATACAGGGAGTTAAACCTGCGAACGATTTCCCTACCCAGCTCGAGATGCGGAAGCTGATCTTCACCCACCGGCACCAGGTTTCCCCTTGGCAGTATTATATCCGCTGTCTGCAAAACGGGATAGCTTAAAAAGCCTGCCGTTTGTATATCTTTTGCCGTTATCTCCTGGAGCATTTCTTTGTATGTCGGATTGCGCTCGAGCCACGACACCGGCGTTATCATAGTGAGGTACACGAACAGTTCGGCCACCTCGGGAATATCGGATTGTTTATAAATAAAGCATTTCTTGGGGTCGAGCCCGACCGCGAGCCAGTCTATCACCATCTCGCGGGTATCATCGGCTATCCCGCCGACATCATCGAATTTAGTCGTAAGTGCGTGCCAATCGGCCACAAAAAAGAGACACTCGTACTGGTCCTGCAGTTTCACCCAGTTTTGTAAGGTGCCGAAATAATGTCCGAGGTGCAACCTGCCGGTAGGCCGCTGCCCGCTTACTACCCGTTTAGTCAAAAATCATCCAACTCCTTGCAAGCATAATCGATTATACATTATATCAGGTTAGCCGCTATTGTTCCCTGCTATGAGACCGGCAATCCGAACGTTACCAATCTCATCATGAACTGGAGCGGTACTCCCAGCACTACACCCGTGAATCCCGGGACGATGAAGAGTAATAGAAAGAGCACCAGCATCCCGTACTGCTCGAAGCGGTACCAGCCTTGCTGCCACTGGCGCGGCAGAAAATAAGGGATTATCTTCGAGCCGTCGAGCGGCGGGATCGGGAGCAGGTTAAACAGGCCCAACATGACGTTGATTTGAACAGTTACTTCGAGTAATACCCTGAGAATATCGGGCATCGGAACTATAAACAACCTTGCCAGTAAGAACGCTGCTATGAAGTTGGCCGCAGGCCCGGCTAAGCCGACAAACACCATGTCCCGCGTCGGATTCTTGAAGCGATATGGGTTTACCGGAACGGGCTTGGCCCATCCAAAACCGATGACGATAAGGCTTATCGTACCCAGTGGATCGAGGTGTTTTATAGGGTTAAGCGAGAGTCGCCCTTGTTCCTTGGCAGTGGTATCGCCGAGCCTATAGGCGACGTAGCCGTGCATAAACTCATGTACTGTAACGGCAACTAGAAGTGCGGGAATCCTTAGAAGGTAGATTATTCCCTGAAAGTCCAATTAGTTTTTCAACTCCCCAGTAAGGTGACCGAACCGCTCGGTCACGAATTTTAGTTCTTCTTCGGGCGTCTCGACTTTCCCGTCGAGCTTGGCCGCAAGAAGGTCTCTTAACACAATATTATACACCGGCGAAGGTGGAAATCCCATTTTTCGCAGGGTTCGACCATCTACCGATAGCCGTACCCCCCTTAGGCTTGCGAGGTAGTAATGGATTCGTTTCTTTGCTTTCTGCTTTGAGGTGAGAGCAGAAGCAAAAACCAGCACCTCCGGTGAGAGCGGATGTAATATCCTATAGAGCGCGCTATTTTTCATCTGCTCGTCCTCAAGCTCTTTCACGACCAGTGGCGCCTCGAGCACCATTTCGGTCAACCGCGCGCGATCGGCTTTTCGCAGTTTCATCCGTTCGCACCATGCATCCAGAGCCTCCCTGGATAAACCCCGAAGGAGCGCCGCCAGATAAATCAAGCGTTTTTGGATGCCCGTCGCGAAGTGATGGTCGAGTTCGCGAACCGCTTCGTCTATCCCTGTAAACAGAGATGTAAGGCTGTTGTCGATGACGACACTCGGCTCGAATATTTTAAGCGCCCCAAGATCGCTTAGCCTTTTAAGCGCCTTAAACGGGGTGTCTTCGCCGAGGATAAGCATAAGCTCATCGCGTATCCTGTACTCCGAGAGATGCCCGATGAGTTCCATATCGACGGCTTTTCGCAGGAGTTCCTCTGTCTGAGACTCAAGTTTGAAGCCCAGGCGCTGCTCGAAGCGGACGCCCCTGAAAATGCGCGTCGGGTCTTCGATGAAGCTAAGGTTATGCAAAATCCTGATGCGCCCGTTTTTAAGATCGCGCTGGCCGTTAAAGAAATCAAGAAGCTTGCCGTAGTCTTTCGCGTTAAGGCTTACCGCCATCGCGTTGATGCTGAAGTCGCGCCGAGCAAGGTCTTGGCGAATGGACGTCGGCTCGACCTGGGGCAGGGCTGCAGGCCGTTCGTAAAACTCCGCGCGGGCCGAAGCGAAATCCACCCTGAACTCGTGCGGCCGGATAACCACCGCGGTGCCGAATTTGTGGTGCGCCCGCAAACGTGCTCCTGATTTTTCGGCCACGAGTTTGGCGAACTCTATCGCGTCGCCCTCGACGACGATATCGACATCCAGATTCCGGTAGTTCAGAAGCAAATCGCGCACGATGCCCCCCACGAGATACACCGAATACCCCGCCTCGTCCGCCAGGTCGCCTATCTCGCGCAAAAACACCTGGACGTCCGCCGGCAGCAGTGTTTTTATCTTCTGGGCGATTTCACCGCGGCTGTATTGCGGCTTTGCCGTCTGCGTTGTTTTCGACCTGTTGAAGTAGTCGATGCCGCCGAGCGCTTTTAAGACATCGGTGCGGCTGATTATGCCGATTACCTGGCCGCCCTCGACGACCGGCACACGACCGATATCCTCGTCGCTTAAGAGCCTCTGGATATCGGGGAGCGGTGTGTCGGGTGAAACCGGCTCGATACGGTGCATCATGAATCCCTTTACCGGGGCATGGCTCAATCCGTGGTGGGCGGCTTTGTCTATCTCGCGCCTGCCGATAAGGCCGACGAGCTTACCGCCCTCGACAACCGGGAGGCCGCTATATCCATACCGTATCATCAGCTTGTTCGCTTCGCGTATCGTAATATCTGCATCGACCGTCCTCACCGGCGTCGACATGATTTCCCGCGCAACCGGGGGATTTTTGATGTGGTCGGAAAGCTCCTGGATAAGACGCCGCTCGACGGTTTCGATATCGACGTCTTTCAGCGTCGCCGAAGCGGCCTGAGCGTGGCCTCCCCCGCCCATCTCCTCGAGAATCTTCCCGACATCTACCAGGTCGGTGCGGCTCCTGCCGATAATAGAGATGCGGTCCTCCTGGTAGAGGATGGCAAATATCACCTCGATATTCTCGATGTCGGCGATTTTATGCACCACCACCGAGCCGCCTTCGATATACTCGGTTACCACGGCTTTCGTGAGTATCACAGGGATGCCATGGATGTCGATAACATTGGCCGCGTGAAGCAGCCGGTCGAACAGCTGGTGTTGCTCGGGACTGAGCGCCGGGTTGAGAAACCGGTGGATCATATCGATGTTGGCTTTGTTGGCCATTAGAAACGCGAGCGCATCCGCATCATCATAGGTGGTCGTCTTGAATGTGAGCGACCCGGTATCCTCATGTATCCCGAGCGCAAAAAGCGTCGCTTCAAATGGGGTTATCGGGATACCTTTATCCCTGATGATATCGACAAGAATGGTGGTCGTCGCCCCCACCTTCTCCGAGAAATCCCTGGTGACGGGCACATCCTCGGATGTCGGTGGGTGATGGTCGAAAATAAATACCTCGACCCCCGGCTTATACGCAATATCCTGCAGCTCGCCAAGGCGACGGCCGATTTTGGTGTCGACGACGATAAGCCGCGAAACTGTTTTCTTATCTATATGTCTGACGTCATAGGTTTCGATCACGTCGTCATGCAGCGCCAAAAATTCCCTGACGTTGCGGTTCTGCGCCCCGCCCAGCACAAGTTTCGCATCGGGATAGATCTTCTGGGCTGCGACCATGGCCGCAAACGAATCGAAATCCGTGTTTGTATGACTGACGATGATTTCCATAAGGTATTTTCTTTAAAACGGCTCAAGACGATCTAGGATAAAGCCAGCAATTTCTTGTCTAATGCGCTCATAATGCTTAGCGTCTGACGCCGCAATATTCTCAGTAAAATCGACAATCTCTTCATCATTATTAAATCGCAGCCAATACTTGTTCTGTGCTAAGAAATATAATGTTGTAACTAGCGCAATCCGTTTATTACCGTTCTCAAAAGGATGCAATTTTATCAAGTTATACATAAGTACTGAGGCCTTATCCTCAAGGCCTAGATAAAGATCTTGGCCACCCCATGACTGTTGAGGTGATGCAAGAGCTTGCTCTAATAGAGCAATACTCTCGGGATCTCCGTGCGGGAAACTAGGTATTGGTTCTTTTTCTTTATTAAAAAACCGT
>NZ_JBTSLF010000033.1:0-19615 GCF_054640775.1 Candidatus Aquicultor sp.
AGGTAGGAACGATGATGGGGTTTGGGACCAAGGCAATAATGTCCTTTGAAAGCAAGGAGCTTGGCCAGTGGGTGAAACCGAATAGAAAAAGGTAATATAGCAAACTCGATAGGCCACCGATAAATATGAACAACCCTACCCTATCCAGCATGTCTTTGCCAAGCAAATAGACAAACGCAACCAGAAGGGCGACCGTCGCCACTTGCCGGATCTCCTCAGCGACCAGCAGGCTCGAATCGACGAGTATCTTCAGCGTCACGGCGTTATTCAGGACCGTCACATCGCCAACGTTGAAAATAACGTCTCGTCTTGAGACGCCGGTGGGGGGCAGAAGGGTTTTTGCGTTATACACCTGGCGCAGGTAAAAAGCTGCCACAGTGTTTAAGAAGCCCATGGCAATGGAGATGGTAACCAGCGAAGCGATCTTTGCCTTGGTCTTTCTGCTTTTTTTCTTTTTGACTTTCTTGGTGAGGTTGCCCATAGTTACACCGGTTATTGCTGCTTATCAGGTACAATAGTAATGTCGATTTGCTGCGATTAAGCTTTCCCCCTGCTAATGAAAATACCTGAGATGCCGACTAAAAACAAGCCTATGCCAAGCAGTAATACCGATAGGTAAGTAGATTGGACGCTCCCAATAAATGGCAAGAGCGTCTGTTGCACCAGGCCCGAGCCAAGCCCATCGGCTCGAATCATACCCTCAAGGCTCGAACGAATAAACGCAAAAAGTAATCCCGGCGCCCCTGCGACAATAAGACTCACGCCGAACCCTGTTAGCTTCTTAAAGCCAACACTGAAGATGAAAAATGGGAGAGCAAGAAGAGCCACGAGCGCGCTCGAAATATAGAACACAAGAAGCATCCGCTGGTTAAAATCCTTGTTTACGAACGAATCGGCCAGACCGGTTAAATTATTCATACCATCCTGATCGTTTCCGCTAAGGGTCGCCGGCTTATATACGCTGGAAAACCCCTCGTAATAGATGCGCTTGATAATCGCACGCGAGATGACCTCACCAATCCGGTCATCGGGAATATTTTTGATATCCCGCGCTTTTATGCCAAGGTTCACATCTAATCCCGGCAGAATCAAATCGGCATCGGGGTTCTTTTCGGCCTGCTTTATCAGATCAGGATAGTAAATTTGGGAGAGGGACTGTACGTCCACCATCTCCCTGGATGTGGCCATCCCCACTTTCTCGATCATGTCGTATGACGTTAAAAGATATACGTGATACGAGAACAGCGCGACGATAAGAAACACGGTAAATAAAAAACCGGAGACTAATCGCAAGCCTCGGTTATTGTTTACCCCTCGCATAGTAGCTGCCATATCAACCGGTCCCTTGGTATATTAGCTAGTCTATATCTAGCCTATCAATAACCTCTGTATTATACAGCCTCCCGCGCTTCTGAAGCACTTTTACCCTTCTCGTCGGGTAAAGCCGGCGGAAGCGTAAAGAAGAATGAACTGCCGGCACCGAGTTCACTCCGCGCCCAGACCCGACCACCATGCGCTTCAACCAGGTGTTTAACTATTGCTAGCCCAATTCCCGATCCGCCGCTAACACGAGCGCGCGATTCATCGACCCTGTAGAAGTGATCGAACACGTAGGGCAGGTCTTCCTCGGAAATTCCCGCACCGGTATCCTCAACCGATACCAAAACAACCGGATTATCCGCCCCACCTGCAATCGACCTATCGAGATGCGTGCCGATCTTTACGGTGTCGCCTTCTTGAGTGTATTGAAGAGCATTTCCGATCAGATTATAGAGCACCTGGCTGATACGATCTCGATCGACCGATACCGGCGGCAGATCCTCAGAAAGCTCAAACTCGAGGTGCTTGGACTCTTCTTTAACACGCGGCTTGAACATCTCAACGACCTGACGGATTATGTGGCCGACGTTTTCCTGCTGCGTCTGAAGTTTCAGCTGCTTCTCCTCCGCAAGCGACAGGTCTCGCAAGTCATCGAGCAACCTTGATAGGAGCAGCGTTTCCGTATGAATAGCCGCCAATTTCTTCGGGGTCGGCTCGATTACGCCATCAAGCATGGCCTCGATATTTCCCCTCACAACCGTAAGCGGTGTCTTTATCTCATGAACGATATCGCCCAGCAACCGCCGTCTCAGCTGATTGTTTTTATCGATGCTCTTAGCCATGGAATTGAACGATTTTGCAAGCTCACCAATCTCATCCTCCGAGCTTACCTCTACCCTATGCGCCAAATCACCGTGCGATATCTTCTTTGCGGCCGTGGCCAACTCGTTCAACGGAGCAGTTATTCTCTTCGCGAAAAGTAGTCCCATTAAACCGGCAACTAAAGCGCTTATCACACCTGCGACCCAAATCCACTTGTTGACGGATTGGAGGTAGCCTTGTTCAACGGGCCCGATCATATGCATTATTCTTTGGTGCATCATAGGATTCTGCGGCACTGTATTAGCAAACGGGCCGTGCTCTAGGTAATAGTTGAACTGCCTACCGATCGCCCAGTTAATAATAAGCGATACCACCGTTATTGAAATCAGCGCGATGACTGTGAAGGTCAATGTCAGTCGAGCCGCTATGCTACGCATTGTTCCTTTCCTCCATCCTGTATCCCACCCCAAAGACCGTCGCGATATACGTCGGGTTTTTCGGATTGTCTTCTATTTTCTGCCTCAGGTTCTTTATATGAGCATCGACCGTACGCTCATATCCCTCAAACGAATATCCCTGGACGTAATCGATCAGCTGAAGCCTCGTGAAGACCCTACCGGGGCTCTTAGCCATGGCCTCCAGTATCTTAAACTCGGTGGGTGTCAGTTGAATCGCCAAGCCCGCTTTAGTGACCTCATGCTTCGCCAGGTCGATCTCGAGTATGCCGGTCTTTATATGCTCTTGCTCCTGGTTCTGCGCCTCACTCGTCGAGCGTCTCAGAACCGCCCGTACCCTCGCTAAAACCTCTCGCGGGCTGAACGGTTTAGTTATATAATCATCCGCCCCAACCTCAAGGCATAAAATCTTATCGGTTTCATCGTCGCGGGCCGTGAGCATAATAATCGGTATCGATGAGGTATTTCGGATTAACCTGCATACCTCAAACCCGTTAAGCTCGGGAAGCATTAGATCCAGCAGAATTAAATCAGGGCTCTCACTAAGGGCGGTATCAAGAGCAGTACGCCCATCGAATGCCGTTATCACACGGTATCCCTCTTTTTCAAGGTACGCGGATAACACCTCGACTATTTGCTTCTCATCGTCCACGACCAGTATGGTCTTCTTGCTTATGCTACTCATTTTATCGTCCATCCTATTGTACGTCTCGCCACACATTGTCTCTAGTACGCCTCATGCCAAGCCGACCGTTACGGCATAGCTCAGACACATATAGTATAGAGTGTGTCGACCCCTCTCAGTATATTCTTGATGGTTTCCGTTGACCATAATAACCAATAGATATACTGTCGGAACCAACCTCAGCAAAAGACTGTAGCGCTACTCGTAGTGCAGCGCTACAGTCTTGCTTCAGTTATGGTCATTCTATAGAATTCTGGAATCTTCCAAGAATCTATATGTTGTTAACGGGTGCATTGACCGCAGACGAGGGTGCGTTTCTATAACCACTATTTACGCCCAAGCCAGCTCCCCCACGAGCACCGGGGCCGCCACAACAACCACCTGGGCCACCCATACCGCCTCCGGCACCGGGGCCTACAGCCGGGTCTGTGACGCGCTCGTTAAGCCTGGATTCCATCCTATCGAGCATGAGTTTCTCCTGCTCTTTCGTGATTTGACCTGCCTTAACGCGGTCGTCCAGGAACTTCTTCCTGTCCTTCATTATCGTCGATACCACTTTGTCCTGAGATACTCCCTGACCTTTAGCAATATCAGCGAGGCTTTCCCCGGAATTGCGCTTCTCGATAATTTGATCCGGATTCAAGTTTAGAAGCTTGGCCAGACTATCGACAGCATCTCCAAAAAAGCCGCGGCAACCATTTACAAAACCGGCTGTCGCAGTACCCGTATCGCTCTTGCTAGCAGCAAAAGAAATACTGCCGACGGCACCCACAGCGAGCACCACTAAAAGCACGCCGACCAAAAGTTTCTTTCCGATAGACATCTTCACACCTCCCTTCAATCAATCAACGTCTGATAACCCTAAATTTACCGCTCAGATGTGAAGAAACTATGAAGAAGAAATGGAGATGTTGCGAATTCTTGACTACCATACGCAAGAAATCATGTAAACCCCAAAATACATTTGCCGATACAAAGCTATGTGGGTTTTACGTGCTAGATTACAATAATCTAAGGAATACTGGATGTCAGTACGAAAACGAATCTTAATAACCGGTCTCATCCTCTCTGCCCTTATAGCAATCATGGGCGTCATCGGCGTTCTCAGCCTTAATAAATACGAGCGAAAAACAGAACGACTGACCAGCTCTATTGCGTTAATAAACGCTGTTCAAAATGAGCGCGCCGAATTCCAGGCGCTCAATGGCACGTTAAATCGCTACTTTCTAACTAATGACTCCTCCTATATCGAAGAATTCCTGGCACGGCTTCCCGCTCTCAACGATGATGCGAAGCGATTAGCAAGAAGAACCGACTGCACCGCATGCCTAAAGGGCTTCAAGGCTACAAGTAACGACCTGGAAAAGCTAAAAATGCTCGCTCAAGACCTTAAGACAAATGCTGCAAAGTATAATAAACAGGTCGTTCATATAAAGCGGAGCACAATTAAATCCCTTATACACACAATCTCAAATCGGCTGGCTGATTCCGCCAAGATGACTGAGGAAGAAACGGCAGAAATTTACAAAGACAGCCATGCAGCTTACGCTTTTTATAAGCTCTTCATGATGCTAGCGTGTATTATAACCATTATCCTCGGTATAGGCATAAGCCATCTGCTGGCAAGAGACATAGCGCATCCAATCAAAGAACTAAGCAGAGCCACTCGCGAATTTGCTAACGGCAACCGCAGCAAACGAATCGAGACAGGATTGCCGAGCGACTTCTCATCGCTTGCCGATTCGTTTAATCAGATGGCAGCTACCATACAGTCCTCCGAGCGACAAATGAAAAAGCTGAATGCATTGCTCGCACAGGAAGTAGGCGAGCAAAGAGGCATGCTTGAGATTGCCAATAAAGAAACAAAACAAAGGATGCAGGAGATAAAAGCTTATCTCGAAATCGCCGAGGCGCTCAACTCGACGCTGAGCTTGGATGATACACTTGAGCATACGGCAGTCACCTTATCATCCGTGTTTGGTGCCGATTATACAGCCATCACGCTGATCGACGAAGATAGCCTCTCTCATTGCTGGGAAGTTGAGGGGTGCAACAAAACAGAATGTCCTGCATATAAATCCACGAATTTAGAGTGTTGGACGTTAAACCGTACCCACTGCGAGAATCTATCGCAAGTAACATTTTCGGACAAAATAACGGGCTGTGTACACTGCAGAGTTTTCCATAATTTAAAGATGAAGGTTAAAGCTACCGCCGGCTTAGACAAGGAAATCGTTGCAAGTAAAGAGTTTTCAACACATGACTCAACATGTGGACAAGCATTACTGACGCTCAGGCCTGCCGCCAGGCCGGATTTAACAATAGATCCGCATATTATTAGCTTCCGAAACGTAGTCCCTGATTGCACCTCACAAATCAGTTTCCCGCTAATAACGAAAAACAGGGTGCTAGGAACGATCGTTTTTGGCTATAAAGCCAAGCAGGTCTTTAATAAAAAAGAGATTGAACTGATCGGAAGCCTCTGCAACCAGATTGCTATCGGTATAGAGAATGCCACGCTATTTAAGCAGATAAAGCGGTCGGCTACAGAGTTCAGTACGCTCTACCAGGCAGGCAAAACCCTGAGTTCACTAACAAAACTAGAAGATATCTCAAAACACGCACTTAAATACTCCATGGAGATATCACACGCAGAGGCGGGAATAGCGCTGTTATTCAATAGAAAGACAGAGAAACTAAGAATTACTGCAGCCAAGAATGTCGATAGACGGACCAAGGCGATTATAGGCAAAAGTATTGGAGAAGGCCCGGCCGGATGGGTTGCAAAAACAAGGGAGCCGCTTCTCATAGATGAGCGCTACGCAAAACATGATTTCAAATTAGACAAGGTGCGTTCCGCAGTATTCACACCGTTCCAATACAACGGGCAGCTCTACGGGGTTATTGGTTTACTCTCGTTCTCAAGTAAACCATTCACCTATAACGATATGCAGCTGCTTTCAACTATAGCCAGCCAGGCAGCCACCGAGATGCATAACACAGATCTCTTCAACCAGCTTGAGGACATCTATATCGATACGGTCAAAGCTTTCGTTCAGGCTATCGAAGCGAAGGACAGCTATACAAAAGGCCACTCTGAGAACGTTGCAGATTATGCCGTGGCGATCGCCCAAGAGATGGGTATGGAGAAAGAACAGCTCAAAACCTTAAAAACGGCATCCCTTCTACATGATATTGGCAAGATAGGCATAAAAGAAGAGATATTAAACAAACCCGCGCGGTTAAACAACGAAGAATACGAGCACATAAAGCAGCATCCCCATATCGCATTCCAGATTTTAGAACATGTTCCAACGCTAAAAGAAATAGCGGATATTATCCTTTACCACCACGAAAAATACGATGGGACCGGATACTTAATGGGCCTGCAGGGAGAAGATATTCCGCTAGAAGCCCGAATCCTTGCAGTTGTCGATACATTTGATGCCATGACATCGAGCAGACCTTACCGAGAAGCCGCATCGATAGAGACCGCGCGCACCGAGCTTCTCAAGAATGCTGGAACACAGTTTGACCCAAAAATAGTCGAGGTTTTCGTAGATCTCTTAGATAAAGGAGAACTAGGCGGTCTCGTCTCGAAGCAAGAAGCAAAACCTCCTGTAGACGTCGATGAAGAGGCAGACGAGATACCGGCTTAGGATAACACGTAAAAAGAGGTAAAGAAGAGTTGCTTAAAGTAATCGTCATTATCAGTATAATAATAATGATATACGCATCCCTAAGGTGCAGGAAATGTATTGCCCTGATTCCGGAAACTTACTATAGTAATTACTGGAAGGGTCTTACATCGCTTATCCTGTTCTTTATCGCCGGCTATATCTTTTATGGGTATTCCCTCTTTGCCAACATAAATATATCGAACGAACGCCTCGTTGTCAGCCTTGTCCTGTTCTTTGGGTCGATCTTCGTTCTGCTAGTCACAGTACTCAGCTATAATGCATTCTCTGAGATAATAAACTTACAGAAAGAGACGCAAAGTTATGCGGAATGTCTTGAGCAAGAAGTTAAGAAGCGCACCAAAAGGCTTGAGGAACTCTCTATAACAGATAGTCTAACCGGCCTTTATAACCAGGGGTTCTTCTTTAGAAAACTTGACGAAGAGATAACAAGGGCAATCAGACAGAACGGTTCACTCTTCTTGCTTCTATTCGATATCGATAAGTTCAAAAATTATAACGACATCAAAGGTCATCTCGAAGGCGATAGGGTCCTTCACATGACGGGTAGCATCGTACGTGACAGCATTAGAAATAAAGTCGATTCCGGATTCAGGTACGGTGGCGACGAGTTCACCGTTATTCTACCTAATACAGAAAAAGACGAGGCCGTCATGGTCGCGAAACGCATTATGGCGGCGCTCAACAAGAAGGAGATTTCGATAAGCGTCGGCCTTGTCCCGTGCGGCTGCGAACAACTCGATGCCAAAACCCTCTTGAAAATCGCTGATAAGGCCATGTACGAGGCCAAAACAGAGGGCGGAAATAGAATCAAGCTCTTTCGCCCCGAGCCTTCAGGCGAATCAGGCGTCCGTCAGCTGGGATAGACACCCCCCTCACCTCTCCACTTTTCTGCTATCACCAATTGTACCTGCTAAAAAGCTATGCGATACTTAGAACAGCGTAATAGGTTAGGGCATCTACATGTCCGGTTCGTCCATAGAAACAGAGTTCGGTTTGAAAGAACCCGGTTGCAAGGAGAACGTGTGGCTGGAAAATCCATAAAAAACGCGGTGATAGCGGTATCGCTCCTCATAATACTAACTTTAAGCGTGACATCGTGCGGTAAGAACACTACTGCTGCGACCGATAGCAATCTATCACAATCATTCAACCAGCTTCAATCAAGCCAGTTCATTGGAAGTAATGTCTGTATGACATGTCACTCAGAGCTTCATCGCCAATGGAGCGGTTCCATGCATAATAACTCCTTTAAGGACCCTCTCTTTCAGAAAGTGTACGAGCAAGCGGTTAAAGACACTAGGGGCGACAGCGCTATTGAGGCATTCTGCGTCGCCTGCCATAACCCGATAGGTTTTACGTCGGGCGAGATACCGCCCTCAGACGGCTCTAAGCTTAGCGAGATCGCTAAAAACGGGGTACAGTGTGACTTCTGCCATACAATCACACGTTCAAAAGGGATAGGCGATTTTGCCATGATAAACGATCCCGGTGAAGTAAAACGGGGGCCCTTCAAGGATTCAGACTTCCACGAAACGGGATACTCTAAGCTGCACACTAAGGGCGAGTTTTGCGGCATGTGCCATAGCGTAAACCATCCGAACAATAACCTGGTCATTGAAAACACGTATGAGGAGTGGAAGAAAAGTCCTTACAGGGCCCTGGGCGTCCAGTGTCAGGATTGCCATATGACACCGGGACCCGGCGTTACCAAGCTAAATCCAGGGAAAGCCTCGATGATGGGGCCCGACAGGCCCCACATATACACCCATAGCATTACCGGAGGCAATGTCGCTATTACATCTGCCCTCGGGGCGAGCGAGCATGCCCAGCTCGCCGAAGAAAGGCTCAAGGCCGCCGCTAAGATCAAGGTCTTTGCTCCTAGGTCGATACACCCCGGATCGCGCAGCTCTTTAAAGGTCAAGGTCACAAATATAGGTGCGGGTCATTTTCTGCCGACGGGCTTGACGCAGACCAGACAAATGTGGCTCTTCATAACCGTTAAAGATTCGCAGGACATTGTAGTTTTCTCATCTGGCGACCTGGATACAAATGGTTCGATTATGAAGGGAGCGGTTATCTTTAATACCGTTCTTGCCGATGCAAGCGGCGGGGCAACCGATAAGCTATGGGCCGCCGAAGAAATCCTCTACGATCATCGGATACCTCCTAAAAAATCCACCATTGAGAATTACAGCTTCAAGGTGCCCGCAGATGCGCTCGGGCCGTTTGAAATCAAAGCCGTTCTGAAATACAGATCGGCACCCCAAGCATTAGTTAACGAGCTATTAGGCGAAGATAACCTGGATTTGCCTATAATTGACATGACCGGCGAATCGGTTACAGTTAAGTAGAATTAGGTCCGCTACAAGGATAGGTCTATGAATAATGATATTTCAAACATAGCATTGGTTCATTATATGTACCTGCCTACCGAGGACCATTCGGTTGTAAAATCCCTATGGGATGGCCTGGTCCGAAGATATGGTTTGAGCGAATTAGAAACCGGCGATATCATCATCGGTGAACGAGCACTCGCGCACAGCTTCCCTTTCGTTGTAAAAAATGAACGGGTTGCTATCGGGCTTTTGATTAGCAGAAACATAACGGCCATACAACTCATGTACCTTTCCACTACAAAACCGCATACCGAGCTGCTTGACGAACTTGAAACAGTTCGGCTGGATTTACGGGATCAGATCGATGCCCTCATAGGAGAGACCACAGCCGCGGTGATTACCGGGGATATTCAGAATACCGAACGCTCGTCGTTAGGCGCACCTTTTTCAAAACCTATTATGTATGAAGGTGCTGTTAAAGGTGCCACTATCTCGGTTATTCGCTCAAACGACAAATTTCATCACTTTTACATGGTACACGAGGAAGACGAGCACAAAACGTTCGATTTGCTGACCTCGAGAATTCCTATGATAGAAGCCTTGATCTTCAAGCTTGCAAGACAATCGGGATACTTTAAAGACCAGCGCCACTTCTTGAAAAGTAAGAAAAGCGATTCCGACCAAAGGCTAAGCGATATCCTCAGCCAATGGACAGCGGCAAAATCCTCGTCAGAAGGCAACATCGACCTCTTGGAAAAAGACGTCGAGAGGCTCTCTGTAATATATGGCGAGCTTGTGGGAAGCCTTAAGATCATCAAGAACGCCCACGATACGATCGCCAGAGATTTAAGCACCCTGGAATCGCTCCTTAAGGAACGCATTATTCAAGCTGCCGACCTGGAGCATTTTAAAAATACGTTTACCAGTGAGCACTCAAGCCTCTTAAAAGACCTGGAGTTCGATGATGATCTGCTTCACCGCGCACTCGACGACACCCGGGCAACAATTGAGGTCGTCAGAACTCGAATAGATCTCGAAAGAAGCCGAGAGAGCTTCCTTCTGCAACAGGAAGGCGTTTCAGTACAAGCGGCAGCAGGACTTATCGAGTTATTTATAGTGTGGTTTTATACGCTTGAGGCGTGGGAGCTTTTGGCATCCAAAGAGGTGTTCGAGCATATTCCGATGCTGCTTCGTTTAGGGATCGATGTCGTATTCGCGGTTTCGGTAGTTGCCCTCACACATTTCGCCGCAAAACTGCTTCAAAAGAAAAAGCCAAACCCCGGGCTTTTCATTGCAGGGTTTGGCGTTATCGTCTCGTTGGTGCTCATGATACTTTTTACCAACATCTCTATCAGGGGCTAGCTGCCCTGAATCAGTTTTATGGCTAAAAGACGGTCTTTAAGCCGCTTTTCATGTGACATCTCTTCCCTAACAAGCTGCTCAAAGAATGCTCTCGTCTCAGGATCTGAAGCTTCATCTGCAGCCCTTTGATAGTTCGTTTGGGCTTCCTTTTCCTCCCGTATCGCATCCTCAATAAGCTTTTTGATATCTAGGGCCATGATCTTCCCCTCGCAGTCTTTTACACTAGAGAACTCTTTAAAAGTATATGACTAGATAATAGGGTTTTGCATGCCCGAGAACGTTTCCAGATACTTGTTGTTAAGTTCTATGTGGGTCTCTTCTATCTCAACGAGCGCCGTAAAAACCTCTTTTACCCTCGGTTCGGTCGCAACCTCCGCCGCCCTCGAGTAAAAATCTATCGCCCGTTTTTCTCTATCATGCGCTTCCTTTATGTTGCCCTGATCAAGAGCCTGGCAACGCCCCCTGTTATCTTCCTCTTCGATCGGCTTCGGCAAGCCCAGCAGTTTCCTGATTATAGAGGCATGCTCCGCTTCGACCTTTGCGAGGGCCTTAAACATGGCGCTTAGCTCGACATTCATGCTGACCTCATAGGCGCATGTGTAAAAAAGCGCGTTGTTGTTCTCTAGCATCAGTGCGTGGTCAAGGTCGGCTTTCGAGACCTCGGTCAGGTCGAATGCCGCCGGCTCCTGCCAATCACGCGCAAGAATTATATGTTTACTCGGGGCTCCGCAGAACGGGCAGTGGCTTGGCTTAGAACCGCCAACATACGGATCACCGCAGATACGACACTTGAATATCTCCATAGCAGTCTCCTTTTTTCATCTAGTCATGTATTTATCAATCACGCGGTTACTCCATATATTAACCTCACTCTCGCCACCCATGCAAGCAAGTGTAGATAACACTTACCTGTTTTTCTTAACAATACATCGCATAGATGCTATCATGTAGCTGTATGTTGTTGTTATATTTTTCCACATTGCCCTGCAAACACTTGTTTTTGCAGCATAAGAGAGGGAAAATGTTGACTAGTAAGCACTTAACAAATAAACTTTAACAAATTAAAGTTATCGAGAGGAGTAATAAAGTGGAAAGAGAGCCAAGAACCAGAAAACGCTCGAAGAAGCTCGGCATCAACGGGCTCAGCACACTCGAAGCCGATATCATGAACATCGTTTGGCAGTATAAAAAAATTACAGTGCGCGAGGTTCATGAGACCATGCTTGAGGAAGGGTATATCCCCTACACAACTGTAATGGCGGCTATGAACAACATGGCCCAAAAAGGCCTGCTAAAGCAAAACAAAAACGGTAAGGCATACGTCTATTCAGCAGCCGTGAGCAGAGACACAATGGCCAAGCTGATTGTCGATACCGTCGTCAACAGAATACTCGGTGGCATAGCGACACCCCTCATCTCACATCTTCTAAAGCTGAAGAAAGAAGAGGACGTTGACAAACTGCTTGAGCTGAAAAAAGAACTAAATAGCAAATAACATGCGAAGGGGTATGCTGTGCTCCTGTGGGAATCACTGCTGCTAAATCATATCATTCCATCGATCTTTGATGCCGCGGCATCACTCCTTCTCGTGCTCTTGATTTTCAAGGTGTTCAAGGTTAAGAACCCTGCAACACGGTTTATGTTCCTCTTTCTACCACTGCTCAAAGCTTTTATCGTATTTATTGATAGCAGTTCGACAAAAATTCATGCCCAAGCGACTCAGCCGGTCTGGATTTCGATACGAATGCCCGACCCATTCGATATTATTAAGACATCGATCGATTCGTTTGGCACAGCGACTTACGATCACTCTATCTTCGTTTTAACAACCGCATTGGCTATTTGTGTAATCTTACTGCTGCTAGTATTGAGATGGCTTCAGCTGTTTTTATTCTTCAACAAATTCAAGAAGGCCGAGCAAGTTAGCGAGATAGAGTATCCGCAGCTATACACCATGCTTACCAACCTTTCCAAGAGCTTTGATATCAAATCACCTGACCTGGTATTTTCCAATAATTACCAGTTTGTTCCCTTTAGCATAGGTTACAAAAGGCCGATAATAGTATTATCGAGAGACTTAGTTCATTCCTTCCCTAACGAGCAACTTGAAATAATGCTAGCCCACGAGCTGGCGCACATAAAGAGAAGAGACAATCTTACCGGCTGGATTGCACTCATACTGAGGGATCTCATGTTTTATAATCCGTTGATTCGCCTTAGTCATCGCACGCTTGAAGAGGAAAAGGAAAAAACTTGCGATAGAATAGCCCTCGAAAGCACTAATGCAACGCCTAAAATAATCGCAAATACGCTGTTGGACATTGCGATTTTTCATAAGAAGTCAGGACTGCAAAAGCGACGACTTCATCCAGCTACGACGGAAAGCTTTTTATACAAGGAATCTGCCCTTGAGAGAAGGGTAAAATTTATCACTGAACCTATCGGAAAGAATAAACCCTCTAAGGTAAGAACCTCGTTAAAAGTCCTCTTGTTTCTATTGCTTCTTTATATCCAGCCTGGTCTCACGATCGTCTATCACGGACACACGCTTTTCCTCCGATAACCTAATATTATCTCGCTCTTATAAGCTACGCTTAAGAGGAGGTGAGCTGCATGAAATCCCTTAACCAAGATGACATGCTTTGGGCTGCAATGAACGTAACAGAGGAATCCGACAGCAATAGTTGCTGCTGTTGGTATCTAAGCTGCTGGTGGCCGTAGAAGAGAGGCTAGAAAATGGAAGTTAGTAAGCGGATACTGTTTTACAAAATCTCAGATGACTTGATCCTGATGATTAACACGTTAACAGGAGCGATCGATATCGTAAATCCACAGGTTTACGATGCCCTGGTAAAGTATGCGTCATCGGGAGACCTTCACATCGACGAGCTAACATTAAAGAGGTTGCAGCAGCGGGGTTATCTTGCAGACAAAAGTTCCGAAGAAAGGTCGCTAAAGCTAATCGGCGATATGCTCGCTAAGGCACCAAAGCGCCTCAGTTTTGTGGTGTGCCCGACCTATAGCTGCAATTTGCGATGCACTTACTGCTTTGAGGGTGATTTAACACACCAGAATAATGCTAACCTGGAGGAGAAAGACGTAGAGCACGTGTTTGCCGCAATCGATCAATTGAGGCAGACTTACAGCGGCAGAAAAGCCTCCGTGGATTTATTCGGCGGAGAGCCGCTTCTGCCAAGAGCAAAAGGATTTGTTGGCAAGGTTTTAAAAGAGGCCAGCCGCAGATCGCTCCCGGTTAGCATCACTACAAACGGCATTCATTTGGACCAGTTCATCGAAGAACTGGACTCGAATAAGGATGCCATACGAGCGGTTCAAATCACCCTAGATGGTCCGGCGAACATACATAACCAACGGCGGAAGTTTGCTGATAACCGCGGCACGTTCGATAAAGTCTGCTCTTCGATAGACACCTTACTTACCTTACAAATCATGGTTACAGTAAGGGTGAACACCGATCTTCAGAACATCGATTCGTTGCCGGAGTTACTCGAGTTCATGGCTAAACGTGGCTGGGTAGACAACCCATATTTCACATGCAATCTCTCACCCGTACAGGATCATGCGCTTACCGGCCGCTATGAGTACTTGTTAACCGAGGACAAGCTGATAGCAAAAATACTCGGAATGCTTAAAGATACACGGGGTTCCGAGAACGTAGTGAGGCTTAACATGTTCCGAACACTAGGGCACATTATGTCTGTGCTAAAGCGAAATACTTCAATGCAACCGATGCTTTACTACTGTGAAGCTAATAACTTGGAAAACCTGGTCTTTGGCTCAGATGGCTATATTTATGCATGCACCGAGTGTATGGGTTCTAAAGAGCTTGCTATCGGTGAGTTCAAGCCGGCCCTTAAGCTGTATGACGAAGCCATCAAGATGTGGAACGGTCGAAACGTCCTCACCTTAGACGAGTGCAGGGAATGCGACATCGCCCTGCTATGCGGCGGTGGGTGTGCGTACTCAGCCCTCGTCGTAAATGGTGATATCAACAAACCGGTGTGTAACCGGGCTCGTGAGACGATACTCGCTTACCTTGATTATGTAAAAGATGAGCTAGCTGATTTAGCAAGCGCATAACTAAAGCTTTTGACAAAGAAAAAACGGGGGCCACAAAAGCCCCCGTTTTTTTATAGCGCTAATTTACCTAGTGCTTGCGAGGTGGTATAATGTTGTGGCCAATGCTCGCCGGTAATATTAAGCTTTTAGTGGCTCATTGATGTAGCTAAAAGCTTGCTTCTGTTTACCTAATATAGCTTGATTGAACCAGGGCCGCATTTGCCGGTTCCAACATCATCAGCGATGGGAGTTTTTAAGTTGAAGAAAAGTGGGAAGAAAAGCAGGACAAGTGTTAACGGCTTAAGCCCGATCGAAGTAGAAATCATGCAAGTTATTTGGAGAGACAAAAAAGTAACCGTAAGAGACGTCCATGAGGAGCTTCTAAGGAATGGCTATGTTCCTTATACGACCATTATGGCAGCGATGAACAATCTCTCCCAAAAAGGGATTTTAAAGCAAAACAAGGAAAGTAAGGCGTACGTCTACTCCGCCGCTATAAGCAATACCGAGGTAGCCAACCAGATCATAGACGGTGTGGTCGATAGAATCCTGGGGGGATCCAAGGCTCCTATCTTGCGACACCTACTAAAGATTAAGGACGAGGCTGAGTTGGAAGAACTCCTTAAGCTTAAAGATAACCTGTAGCCTGAATTCATTTTTGCATTCGATTGGTCGTTCCTTGAGCGTTCCTAATTATGGTTTAAGGCCCTTTACGGTGTCCGTGTCGAGCTTTTTAACAATTTCAAATAGTAAGTTTACGGCGTTTTCGAAATCGTTGTGATCCATGACCGATATGTGGCTGTGTATATAACGGGTTGGGACGCCAATAACGAGACTCGGTACGCCTATGCCGTGAAGATGTATCCTCCCTGCATCCGTACCTCCTCTAACTCCCGCCTGGAATTGGTGCGGGATATTGTTTTCTTCTGCGGTTGCTACAGCAAGATCACGTAATTTGGTGTTTGGGATCAAGGTGCCATCAAGAACTACAATAGAAGGTCCCTTCCCTAGTTTAGCCTGGGCTTCGTTCTCACCTACCCCTGGGGTATCGCCTGCAATTGATACCTCGGCTGCAATCGCGACATCGGGGTTTATCAGGGCAGCGCTGCTTTTAGCGCCGCGTAATCCCACTTCCTCCTGGACAGTGCCGACGCCAAAGACGCTATTGGGGTGATCGATATCCTTTAGCCTCTTGATGACTTCTATAAAAACGGCGCAACCGACGCGATCATCCAGGGCTTTTCCCATAAGCATGTTGTCTTTCTTCATGCGGGTGAACGGGCTTTCGGGGATGATGGGGTCGCCGGGCTTGATACCCATGTCTTTTACATCCGCATCGCTTGAGGCGCCGATATCGATGAACATGTCCTTCATCTCGACGACCCTTTTTCGTTCTTCGAGGGAGAGAACATGGGGCGGCTTTGAGCCGATTATACCTGGGATATCCCCTTTTGTCCCTTTTACGATAACCCGATGGGCGAGCATGACCTGATCCCACCAGCCGCCAAGGGGTTGGAACTTTATAAATCCGTCTTTGGTGATAAGCGAGACCATGAGGCCTACTTCATCCATATGGCCGGCGATCATTATTCGCGGCTGATCGCTTGTGCCTTTCTTCTGGGCGATGATACTTCCAAGGTTATCGACTTCGATTTCGGTGATCGATTCAAGGTTATGCCGTATCAATTGCCTTACATCGCCTTCAAATCCGGAAACCCCTGATGCGTTTACCAGTTCTTCTAAAAGTTGGATTGAATCGGACATTATTTTTCCTCCTGGCGGTTTATTTACTGGGTTGCTACCCGGTGATTACTATTCTTAATATTCTTAGAATAGTTTAAAGCGTAACGCTTGTATAGGGAGGGCAACTGCCCCCTTCCTAGACGCCTCACTCTGGACATCTGAGTTCGAAGAGCTGGAGAAGCGAGAGGATATCTTCCTGGCCGGGGAGATCTTTCTCGTTCTCGACAATCCATTCCTCCTCGAGCGAACCGAATTTATCGGCTATGAAGATCGATGGGAGCGGCTGGTTTTTGTCTGGGTCGGTAAAGGTGTATTTGTTTGTCACCTCCCCGGTCGGGTCTGCGAGGAGTGGGAATGGTAGTTGCAGCTCAGTCGATAAACCGGTTAAACGATCTAAGTTGTCGGTGGCTATTGCGAGCACTTCTGCGGTAAGGCGCCGGTATTCGTAATAGTTGTTAGCAAATGCTTGCAGGGTTGGCCTGCACTCAGTGCAGTCAGCGCCCGTGAAAAAGTAGATGACCAGGTGTTTGCGTTGTTTGTAATCCCAGGTTTTTATGTTTTTACCTTGTGTTGAGGGAAGGTTGAAGAACGGAATGATGGTTTCGATGGGCAATTTTTCTCTGATTTGCGCCACCCTTTTACCTCCTTTAGATCGATGGTCTCGTTATGCGGCGGATGATTGTTCGCTTAAAACCTGCACCATAAGCTCAAAGGCTGTTTCGCTCTGTTCGATGTCGTTTTCTTTTGTGTCGAACGCAACGTGTGGTGTGAACCAGAACTTCGTCATGGGCAGGGATATCAATTTACCGGCGGCCTCGCGTGAAAAATCTGCGCCTTCGACGTAATAGCCATCGAACACCGCTTTGGCTATGGTTCCGTTAGTAAGTGCTTCGTAAAGGGCATCGGGGTCGATGAGCAGGGGTCTGGCGGTGTTTACCAGGACAGCGTTCGGCTTCATCATCGCGAGCTGGTCTTTACCTATCATCCCTTTGGTTTGCGGAAGTAGGGGTGAATGCAGGCTTACAACGTCGCTTTGCGATAAAAGTGCAGGAAGGTCGACAAATCGTATGCCCAATTCTTGTTCGGCCTTCTCGTTTCGGCGGATGTCATAGTAGAGCACTTCCTGTAGCTCGAAACCCGAGAGGCGTTTCGCAACGGTTTGCCCGATTCTTCCCATACCGACGATTCCCAATGTTTTTCCCTTGATCTCGGTCCCCTTTCGCTGCTCCCAGACGCCGGAATATACCTTCTCGACTAGGTACGGGATATCCCGCAACGCGGACCCAAGCAGGAAGACGGTCATCTCGGCAACTGCGTTAACGGATGAGCCGGTGGTCTCGAGGGTGATACGGCGCGCTTTGATTTTGCTCATTGCCTCCTCGGTAAAGAAGGTGTCGGGCTGCGTTCCCCAGAATATTATCGCTTTTAGCTTCTTTGCCGCATCGATTACAGAACCGGTTACTTTCTCGCTACCGCCGAGGATATAACCATTCACGTCTTTTATTGCCTCTATAAGGTCTTTTTCATTTAAATCGGCAGGTTTTCTGATGACGGCTATGTTGTGGTCTTCAAACTCGTGTACCGTTTTTGGGACGAGCACATCCCCGGTTACTAAAATCCGCATTAACTCCAACCCCCAAGAATCGTAAACCGGCTTCGTATGCTTATATGTTGCCGAGAACCGAAATCGGGAAACCTTGTGTGGATGGATTTATGTTTTAGGTAGAGTACGGGCAACCGTTACGGGTATAATGGGGGCATGACATTGGAAGAATATCGGAAGAAAAGAGAGTTTAGCGAGACGCCGGAGCCTACCGGGCAACCGGGCGCGACCTCACACCATCGCTTTGTGGTGCAGGAGCATTATGCCAGCCACCACCACTTTGACTTGCGCCTCGAACTGCCCGCCGACTTCTTTGCATCCGGCGAACCGTCTGGGCCTGTCGTACTTAAAAGCTGGGCAATACCTAAAGGGATTTCGGATGAAAAAGGGGTAAAACGGCTGGCGGTGCAAGTAGAGGATCATCCCGTGAGCTATATTGACTTCGAGGGCACGATTCCCAAGGGGCAATACGGGGCCGGGACGGTTTCGATTTGGGATTCGGGCACGTTTGAGATCGTCGAAAAGAAGCCGAAAAGCCTTAAACTCACCCTCCACGGGAAACAGCTTTCGGGAGAGTTTCACCTGGTACATACTACGTTTGGCAAAGGAAACGTCTGGCTTATTTTTAAATAACTTCGCTTATTTCCCCGCTTGCCGGGCTGGCGCTCGGATACTAAAAACAATCGTAAGCATCTATGGACTGTTAGCGATTAGTTTTTAATATACTGCCTGGTCAGGGAATATGGTAATTAATACCATGTGCCTAGTCGGTTGACTTATCTAGCCCCTAATGGTTAAATCTTGAAACTGCATGGTAACTTTTAATAGACGTTATTGTACAACAGTTTTAATAGTAGCCGTACTAGTGCTCTCTCTTCTAGCTTCAACGGCGCTCGCATCCCAGTTGGGTGACAAACGCGCAGAGCTTAGAAAAGTTAAGGCCAAGATCGAGGCGAACAAGAAGCTTCAGCATGCTGCTGTAAAAAAACAGGCTGATGTCAAACAGGAGATTGCCCTTAACTTAAAAAAAGTCGGTAAGTTGCAGCTAGAGATTGCGGATATGCAAGCGGATATCAGACGGAGTACCTCCAAGAGAAAGTTCGCCGAAGCGCGACTCTTTGCGGCGCAGAAGCAACTTAAGGCGACCCAATCCGCTCTTTCGGTGGCCGAGATGAAGCTTGCCTACAAACGCGAAACGTATGATATGCGCTTAAGCAGCATTTACAAAAACGGCCCGGTGACTATCCTTCAGGCACTGCTAAACTCTCGCGACCTGGGAGATTTGCTGATGCGTACTTCACTGCTTACTACTATTGCCGAGCACGACGGTAAAATGGTCAGCGATATGAAGCGCGCGAGAAAAGATATCGTGCGTCAACTCGATGAGGTCACGGCTCAGAAAAAGGTAATCGGCAGACAGCGTCTGCAGCTCGTCGATGAAGAGAATCACTTGAAGGTGGTCAAGCGCAGGTTAGTCGCAAAGCAGGGTCTCTTTAAGAACGAGGTTA
>NZ_JBTSLF010000034.1:0-19265 GCF_054640775.1 Candidatus Aquicultor sp.
GCTCGCTCATAAACGGCTGCATTCTCCTTCCCTAATAGCTACACCACAGATTTTACACTTTGCGGTAAGACAATAACCAGCGCCAACTTGTTCCAAATCATCCGACCTGCTAATCCGCTGGCTTTTTTCCCGATATGCGCTTCCTCCATCTGGCAAAGAACGTGCTGAAAAATGGGAGCGCAAGGCTTACCGATACGAGCGTGGCCGCGGTTAAGATCCCAAAAATAAGGCGGTTGACCATCGAATTAACACGGATAAGCTCTTCATCGAGCCGGGGCTGGTTCGTGACAACCGCAAGTTCGCCCCTCGAGAGCTGTCCCAAAATCCTGCGGAGCTGTCGCGGGGCGTTGACGCCGATATCGGCGTAATCAAGCAATGCGCGGGCCGATTTTTTGGCGAGGGCAAATGGAGAACGGGTCTCTTCCCACACCCTCCTCGCAAACGGCGTCATGGCCTCGACGAATCTAAAGTCTGGGTCGAGGTGCATAACAAGGCCCTCTTCCATTGAAATCGTCTTGACCAGGAGCGCAAGGTTTGCCGGCATCCGCAGGTTGTGCCGCCTGATAAGCGAAGTCACATCGTTGAGGACGGTGCGGACGTTGATCTCCCTGAGCGACAATCCAAAATACTTAACGATGATGGAGCTGATTTCGCTTCTCAACTCGGCATAGCGCTCGACACGCCCTACAACGCCGAGGTCGATATAGCCATCGATGATGCCGTCGGGGTCCTGGTCGAAGACCGCGATAAAAAGGTCGACGAGGTTCCCTTTCGTGTCCTGGTCGACATAGCCCACCATGCCGAAATCGACCAGGCCGATTACCCCACCCTCCATGACGAAGAAGTTGGCCGGGTGCGGGTCGGCATGAAAAAAACCATGGATGAATATTTGCTCCATAAGCAGATCGGTGCTTCGCATGGCGATCACGGGGGGCTCCAGGCCCGCCCCGATGAGGGCGTTCCGGTCGTTGATGCGCAGGCCGGATATACGCTCCATCACAATAACGCTGGAGGTCGTATAATCCCAGTAAATGCGCGGGATATGGACACGCTCGTCTCCCTCGAAGTTCCTACGAAAGCGGTCGGCGTTGCGGCCCTCCTGCAGATAATCCAGCTCACTAAGAAGTGTTTGAGTAAACTCCCTGGCTATTCCCTCGATATCGTAGTTTCTTACAATCGGAAGGCGCCTGCTTGCAAGGCTCGCCAGCTCATTGATGATATCAACGTCGATCTTGACCTGCTCCTCAACCCCCGGGCGCTTGACCTTGATGACAACCTGTTGGCCCGTCATGAGCGTCGCGGCATGTACCTGGCCGATCGATGCGCTGGCAAGCGGCGCCGTGTCGATGCGCGCAAATATCTGGTCCACGTCGAGACCCAGCTCCATCTCGATCTCCAAGCGGATAGGCTCAAAGTCTACCGGCGGAACGCTATCCAGCAATTTCTCCAGCTCATGGATGTATTCGGGCGGCAGCAAATCCACCCTGGTGCTTAAAACCTGGCCGAGCTTGATAAAGGTAGTCCCGAGTTCCTCAAATACCATCCGCACGTGCTCGGCCTGGGTATACGGCTCAACCCGCCGTGGATGTCCAAGAAGTCCAAGCTGAAGTGGAACAAACCGGGTCAGGCCGAGCTGGGTTACCAGAAATCCAAATCCGTGCCTGAGAAGAGCCCCAGTGATCTCCCGGTACCGGTTCCTGTATCGTCGTGAAATAGCCAAGCGGCCGATCTGCGGAATAATCCGAGCCACCCGAATCTCCTTTTTCTAACGTTTACATAATAAATACCCTATTTAGCTGCTTGGTAATTAGGAGAGGGAAGCTGGCTTAAGCTAAAACGATTGGTCGGTTTAGAAGTGGCCTTTAAGATACCCTTTCGGTCTCAGCATGTTATTGAATACGTGGATGCCCTGGGCGATATTGCCCGGGGATAGTTTCTTCGGCGTCTTAAGAAACTCTTTTATGCTCGGCCCGACTGTAACGCCGCGATACAGCTTACAAAACTCCCTGTAGAACTGCTCCAAGGGCAGCTTCGTCGGGAGCACGGCGTGGAAGAAATCGAATAATTCATAGTTGCGGCTGGTAAGCTCGTTCAGTTTTTCCTTGAATAACTCTGTCCCGGGAAGCGGTGTCAGTACGGTTATCTGGCATGAATTGACCTTGAGGCGACGGATATATTTTTGAAGCAGCCTGAACTCGTTGCGGCCGAAGTCCGGGTCGATGATAAACGCCGCCCAGATTTCGATATCGTTATCGTGCAGGACGCGCACGGCTTCCTCGTTTGTCTCGACATCGGTCTTTTTGTTAAGCTTGGCAAGGTGGTCCTGGTTGAAGCTCTCAAACCCAATAAGCACCCAATTCAGGCCGACACTTCGCATCCGCCGTATCATAGCGGGGTTCTTTGCGATTGTGTCGGTTCGCGCCTGGCATCCAAACCGCTTGTTTAGGCCCGCATCCCTCATTAACTCGTAGACCCGCTCGGTTCGCTGCACATTACTTAAAAAATTATCATCCGAAAAGAGGATATCCTTAGTACCAACCGCCTTGACATCCTCGATTACGCGCTCTGGGCTTTTCTGCCGGTACTGCCCCCTGTTAAACTTCCATACAGAGCAAAACGTACAGCGGTACGGGCATCCTCTGGCGGTCTCGACTACGGTGACGGGCGCCATATCCCGGAAAAAATACCGCTCGGCATAAGGCGCTACGATAGAGCGGTTTACCGGGG
The DNA here is from genome assembly GCF_054640775.1 of Candidatus Aquicultor sp. NCBI lineage: Bacteria > Bacillati > Actinomycetota > Candidatus Aquicultoria > Candidatus Aquicultorales > Candidatus Aquicultoraceae > Candidatus Aquicultor > Candidatus Aquicultor sp. Next base: position 2,728 of record NZ_JBTSLF010000034.1, read on the forward strand.
GAAGCGCATCGAGATCTGGGATCAACGGCCGCTCGCCGGTAAAAAACGGCTCACCGCTCTTTACAAGCATAAGCCCCGGTAGCGTTTGAATCTCATCGAGCGCCTCAACCCGGCGCAATAACTCGGGAACGACTTCCTCCCCTTCCCCCAGAACAACTGCATCACAATATCCAAGAAAATCCGATGGGTTGAGCGCCGCGTGATGTCCGCCGACGAACGTAAATACGCCGGGTAATAGCCTTCTAATCACCTTAAGGACTTCCCTGCCCGCATAAACGGCGGTGGTAAACGGGATCGCAACGCCGACCGCATCGGGCTTAACGGCAGAAAGAAATCCTTCGATATTCTTATCAAAACGCATGTCAAGCAAAGAGACTTCATGCTCGCCGAGTGCACCGGCGATAGCCTCAAGGCCCAGCGGTTCGGTTATCGCAACGTATTGGAAACCGATATAATGCTCGCGCGAAGGCTGTATTAACGCAACTCTCATCAGGCCCCCCAAGATCGAATGGTTTTGTGATTTTTGCCGATTTGTTACCCGTTGGTATCAAGCATCAAACATGAGCAAGAACAGTAACGGCGTGTTAAACGCAGACGTTCCGCTGATTCGCGAACGTGGTAAAATAGAAGCATCTGCTCACGCCGTCGCAAAGAAGGGTGCAAACCCGATGAGCTGAATCTTTAAAAAGGAACTGGGGTTCGTTTATGATCGAGTACGAGCACATAGAAGGCGCGAGTTGCTGAGCTGAACCGGCTGATGTCAGTGAACATCAATCACCTTCCGGGCAGGAAGCACAGGGGACGGCTACCGCACATAACACGGAAAACTGCATGATCTGCGGCTCTGAGCTCGAGTACCTTGAACAATCGCAGCCGCTGACCTGTGCTTACTGCGGCAAAACAGAGCAGGGCTATATCAAGTGCCCGCAGAGCCATTACATATGCGATTCCTGTCATAATCTGGGGTCGATGCCGGCGATTGAAGATATCGCGTTTACTACACGATCCCAAGACCCCATAGAAATAGCAGAACTCATGATGAGCCATCCTGGGTTGCCGATGCTCGGCTGCCAGCATGCTTTCATCGCGGCCGGAGCGCTCATGGCGGCTATAAAAAACAACGGATTCGTCAAAATCACTAATGAGAATATAAAGGAAGCGTTTAAACGGGTCGAGCGCCAAGCTATCGGCGGTTACTGCGGCCTTACCGGCGTTTGTGGGGTTACTCCTGCAATCGGCGCATGCTTCTCGATCCTCTTCGGTGCAAAGTGTGGCAAAGATATCGAGCAAAAGATTACCATGGAGGCAGCGACCAGGGTTTCCAGAGCGATAACCGATCTCACCGGGCCGAGCTGCTGTAAAGCCTACGTGCGCACGGCACTCAATGTTGCGGTGGATGTAATACAGGAGGTATTTAATAAAGCCCTCCCAGTCCACAATTCGACACCATCGTGCGCCTACATGGAAAAACACCCGCATGCGTGCAGGGATGATAAGTGCCCGTATTTCCCAAACGACAAGCCGCATATCACTGAAGCGCCCGCCCATGCACACGATACGTCAAGCGACTGCTGAGGGTCATAAAACGCCCTGGTAGGGCGGCAGTCTTGCAACCGGCAAGGTTAATCGCACGGCCACGGTAAAACCATAGGATTGGCTTGCAAGTATGATGCGTATGTCGTTAAATTAAGGAAGTAGATAGCAACCGCGCCCCAGGGGTTTTATGACACTTGGCGATGTTTTAACCCAATATCCATCGAGTCTCATTACGGTCGGCACGGCGTTCGCCTTTTTATGGCTTGCGCTGTACGTCTTCCGCGTCAACCCCGAAGATAGCGTGTCGAAACTGGCTTCCGGGGCCATGGTGACGGTCTTCTTCTATCTCTTCAGCACATTCATGGTGGGTACGGCCTCATCAAAAACCCAGCTCATTCTCTACCAAAAATCACTCTGGTGGCTGCCCTTCGCCCCGGTTCTTTGGCTTCACCTCTCTCAAAAAGCAACCCAGCCTCTTCGGGTGGACGGCGCTATCGGCCGCTCGCTCGGTACGGTTTTAAATGCGATCCGGTCAAGTGCCATGACAGGGGCCTTTTACGGAATCGCCGTTCTCTTTCTGCTGGCCGGTGCCTTTACCGATAGCCTCTTTAAATTCAGCGCACTAAACAATGCCGACTTACCGCTTAAATACCATAGCATCCCGACCGGACCGGGCTATATCCTGTTTACCGCATTCATCTTCCTTATGATATCCATCGCCCTGGTAAATTTCCTCATCGCCTGGTGGCAGGATAGAAAGCACCCGCAGTTCTTGTGGCTCAGCCTGGGAAGCCTCCTGTTCTGGATAGCCTCGACCGGTTTGTTGATTACCAGCATAACCGGCGCCAGCGCGGGCTTTATTACCGGTAACAGAATTATGGCGATTGGAATCATAATCGTTGCGATCGCAATCCTTAAATATAACGCGTTGCTTAAAAGGGAAGCACTGCAAAAGGACGCGATTTACGTCTCTATCGGCGCACTCGCGATCACCCTCGTATATGCGGGGGCCGTCTTTATCGGAGAAGGTAGCATCCTCGATGTTCCCGCGGCAATCGTCGTGCTGGTGGCCGCGCTCGCCCTTAGCACCCACATGCTTGCCGATGCCCTCAGAATCTGGTTCAGCCGGTTTATCGGAACGAGATTGGGCCTCTTCACCGAAACCGAGGTCGATAAGATGAAGCACTTTTATATCGAAGCTTCAAAAGTCACCCGGCTTCAAGAGCCGGCAATCGACCTCTTTGACGACGGCGATGAGTCGGTCGACAGGCTCCTCGAGCTGCTCACCCCACGCCAGCGCGAGATAATCACGCTCCGCGCGAAAGGCCTTTCAGATAAGCAAATCGCCGATACCCTCGATATAAAACTACCGACGGTTCGCAAACACGTGGAGGACATCAAAACCCGTATCGGCTCGCGCGATAAAGCCGACTGCGCCATCTACTGCGTGGTAACCGGCCTCCTCACAAAAGACGATCTGCTTGACTGGTTCGGCTCACTGGATATCAACGGAAACGGGAATCAATAGCGAACGTTTATTAAATCCCGAAAGCCATCTACTTTTACCTAGTTACTTCTGCGTATATCCACCCATCTCACCTGCTTAAACTCGCTTGCCTAGCATTTCTACCAACAGACACCCATATCCCCGGCACATAGACTTTACATGACGGCATCCAAGAAAGGGGGATTGCTCGGTTTCGGGTAGCGCCATTTAAAGATTGCTTGCGAACCAGAATAAGTGAGGTGGATATGAAAAAAGACTTTCTCAAGCCGTTATTGATAACGACAAGCGCCCTGGTTCTTTCTCTTTGTTTTGATGTTTTGTTTTACCATAAAATCCCGGGGATTTCGTTTCCTATTTTTACCGTACTTATGCTTATTGCCACGCTGATTCTTATGCGGTGGTTCATGACGAAGCTCGATGCCGAGGCTATGGCCCTCATGATCACTGTACTTGTGCTATCATCATTTGTTTTTGTTCGCTCGAGCAGCGTGCTTGTCGCCTTTGACATCACGCTTTCGCTCTACTTGTTTGCGCTTTTGCTTGGTCGTATCACGGGTTTATCGATTCGCGATTTTGTCGTCGCCAGGTATGTTCGCCAGCTTTTTGGGGCATCTCTTCAGTCGCTGGTCGAGGGCTTCCGGACATTAAAAGACCTGGTATATCTCAAAGACGAATTTCGCGGAAACACAACCCTGCGCCAGGTGGCCCGCGGCACGGCAATCACGCTTCCCGCGCTCGCCGTGTTCGCGCTTCTGCTCTCTTCGGCGGACCTCGTGTTTCATAAATACCTGGCCGACATCGCCAGGTTTTTCGAGCGCCTGAACTTCATGGAGCATACCTTGCTTCTGGGAGTTGCATTCATTCTCATAACCGGGATGTTCGGCTACGCCTTTTACCGTCATGGTGAGCAGCAGCAAGGTGAGGATCTCGAAGTCGCTCTTGCCGGTAAACTGCTTGACCTTGGGTTTATCAGGGGCGTTCTTGTGCTCGGGGTTGTAAGCTTTTTCGCTCTAATCGGCTCCTATATATTTTTAGAGTCAACCTTTGCTTATATCGAATCTCAACTGATCGAAATGCCTTTCTCGCTTCATGCAGAGTATAGTCTCCTGCCGCCAACCATAATCACTCTGGTATTCGGCTATATTTTCTACCGGTACCGCTTGCAACCGGCAGTTGATCCCGACTCAGAACATACCCAGGTCGTTGCGGTTGCCAGTCGCCTCAGGAGCATCAGCTTTGTGGAATCATCTATCCTTCTCGGCTCGATCAACGCCCTTTTCCTGGTCTTTATCGCCTTACAGTTCACCTATCTCTTCGGCGGCAATCATACTATCTCCGCGCAGGGATTTACCTACGCCGAATACGCGCACCGGGGATTTTTCGAGCTGGTCGCGGTAGCTCTGCTTTCATTTTTGATCATCTGGCAGACCGATGCCAAGACAAAAACGGCCGGTAAGCGCCATTCGCTCCAATTCAAGGCGCTGACGGGCGCTTTAATCGGCCAGGTGGTCATCATAATGGTTTCCGCCTTCAAACGCTTGCTTATCTACGAGGCGGCATACGGCTATACCGTCCTTCGCGTCTACACCCAGGTGTTTATCGTCATGCTCGGTATCATTTTCCTGCTATTTCTTATCAAGATACTTGTGCATCGCAACGAGGCCTGGTTTAGCCTGCGGGCATTTGCTATCGCAGTAGCGTTTCTTATCGGGCTTAACATCATAAACACCGACCAGGTCATCGCGCATCTGAATATCGCCAGGTATAAAGTAACGCACAACAAGGACCTCTTGATCTACAATTCCAGCCTGTCCGAAGACGCAATCGATCAGATGGTCGCCGCCTACTACCTGCTAAGGGACGACAAGCGTGAAGGGTGGATCAATGACGACCTGAAGCAACGCCTGGCGTCGGTCGAGGACGTCCCCTGGCAATCCTATAGCGTATCGCGCGCCCATGCGCATCAAAGTCTACATATCTGGGAGGAAGATTATTATGGCAAGAATAAAAAGGACTAGGACTGGTATCGGTAACGGCACCGGCGGATCTACTCAATGCCAATCGGTTCAGATCATCGTGAACCCAAAAACATGCAATATGGCTAAGACCATGCGCGACATCCTCTCTATCAGCGAGCTTGTGACCGGCAGAATACGCGGCATCAGGCTCAAGTCGATCGCCGTGAACGATTACTTCGCCGTGGTCAAAGCCGATGCGCCAAAAGGATTGGGCCACGAAGAAGTGACCTTGCGGCTCTATGAACTGCAAGGCATATGGAAAATGAGAGGATGCGCCTTTTCTGACGAAAAGGGGTCTTTAACAAGCCGAGAACCTCAACGGCAAATAATTTTTGAAAATATTTCGAATTAAGTATTGCATACCCTAGGGGGTAGTGGTATATTAGACTTACTAAGGCCATCAAGGTACAGAAACCCCCCAATATGGGGGTTTCTGTGCGTTTACGGGCAGTTTTTCGTTGCCCGCATCAGCCACCCGGCAAGCGCCAAAACTTTACTGTATACATACCCCTGTAATATTACAAAATTTACCAGTCGCTACTTACTTATTCAAAATAAAACCCTTTGGAATTTGCTTTTTACTCGCACCTCTAGTTAAATGAATATGGATGGCAACGAGTTGCCGCCCACTTCCAAATTCTTCGCTCGGGAGGGCACTTTGAACACAAGCAGAATCAAAGTCATTACGTTCTTAGCTTTTGTCGTAATTTTCTTACTCGCGACGTTCTCAAAATCACTCGTTATTCTCTTTACGGATTGGTTGTGGTTTAAGGAGGTGGGCTATACATCCGTCTTCATAGACATCCTTAGGCTAAAATTCACGGTAGGGGCCATCGCCGGGTTCGCGTTCTTCGTGTTCCTCTACATCAACATGCTCATCGCCAAGAAGATGGCGCCGGTATTTCCCATGTGGCGCGGCTCACCGGACGACCCGCTCTACCAAATCCTGCGGTTCTTTAAATCGCCGATATTTACGAGGTTTTTCAACCTCATCCTGCTGGCGGTCGCCACACTCGTCGCGTTCGGCGTAGGCGTGCTTGCATCGGCTGACTGGAACCTTGTCTTGCGGTTCATGAACCAAACGGCGTTTGGGATCAAAGACCCGGTATTTGGACGGGACATCGCGTTTCACATGTTTTCGATCCCCTTTTATAAAGGGATTCTTGGGATAGGTTTACAGGCGCTTATACTGGCGGTGGTTTTAACCGCCCTGGTACACTGGATCAACGGTAACATATCGTTTCGACCCGGGGCGAATACGTTTGCCCCCCATACCAAAGCACACCTCTCGGTCCTGCTTGGGTTGCTAATGATACTGCTCGCGATATCATTCAAGCTGGGCTCGTATGACCTGCTGCTTTCCAACGTCGGGGTTGTGTTCGGGGCCGGATACACGGACATACATGCGAAACTGCCGGCGCTGAGTATCCTATTTTACTTCTCGATTATCGCCGGCATCATGTTCATGGTTAACATCCACTTCAAGGGATGGAAACTCCCCGCCGCAAGTATCCTGTTTATTATCGCGGTATCGATCGTCGTGAGCGGCGTCTACCCCGCGCTGGTGCAACAATATAGCGTCTCACCGAATGAGATCGTAAAAGAAACGCCTTACATCAAACAGGGGATTAAGTTTACAAACCGGGCTTACGGCCTTGATACGATAAAGCAGCAGCAGTTCTCTGCAGATCAGAACCTCGATAGGACGGGACTTGATAAGAACAAGCAGACCATCGATAATGTCAGGCTCTGGGATTGGCAACCGCTCGGCAAAACGTATAAGCAGATTCAGAGCATACGTCTCTACTATGATTTTTCTGATGTCGATATCGACCGCTATCTCATAGACGGCGACCGCCGCCAGGTCGCGATCTCGGCGCGCGAGCTTAACACGGACAACCTACCCGACAACGCTAAGACCTGGCTTAACGAGCACCTTGTCTACACACATGGCTACGGCGTTGTCGCGAACAAGGTAAACGAGTTCACCGAGGAAGGCCTGCCGAAGCTGGTCATAAAGGATATTCCCCCGAAAACGGATATCCCCGCTCTTAACGTGACCAGGCCCGAGATCTACTTCGGAGAGGCGACAAACGAATACATCATCGTCGATACTAAGACGCGCGAATTCGACTATCCGAGGGGCAACGAAAACCAGTACTCCAAATATGCGGGATCGGGCGGCATCACGCTCGACAGCCTGGGTAAGAAAATAGCTACCGCCTGGCGTTTTGGTGACCTGCAACTGCTTCTGTCCGATTCATTAACGGATGAGAGCCGGGTTGTGTTCAATCGCAATATCATCGACCGCGCCCAGCTCATCGCGCCGTTTCTCGAATACGAGGGCGATCCCTATATCGTAATCGATAAAGGCAGGCTCTATTGGATGCTCGACGCGTTTACAACGGACAACCATTACCCGTACTCGCAGCCCTATGACGAAAATGGAAACAACTATATTCGCAACTCCGTCAAAGTGGTCATCGATGCCTATAGCGGCGATATCAACTATTACGTCTTCGACAAGAAAGACCCGATTATCAGGACATATCAGAAGGCGTTTCCGAAACTGTTCAAAGACAGCTCGCAGATGCCGGCCGGTTTGATGTCGCATATTCGCTATCCGGAATCGCTTTTTAGTATACAGAGCGGCATGTTTGCGACCTTCCATATGGACGACCCGCAAGTATTCTATAATAAGGAAGATCTATGGAATATCTCGAAAGAGGCGGTCAACGGCGAGCAAGAGAGCATCGCCCCATACTACGTAGAGATGCGCCTGCCAGGCGAAGACAAGACGACATACCTGATCATGACCACATTTACACCGGGCACTAAGAACAACATGATCTCGTGGATGGCGATCAACTGCGATCCCAAGCAATACGGACAAATGCTGGTCTATATGTTCCCCAAGCAGAAGCTCATTTACGGGCCGATGCAGATCGAGGCGCGTATCGACCAGACACCCGACATTTCGCAGGCATTGTCGCTATGGAACCAGAAAGGCTCGCGTGTCATCAGGGGGAATATATACGTCATTCCAATCGAGGACTCGATCCTCTATATCGAGCCGCTTTACCTGCAGGCCGAGCAAACCGAGCTGCCCGAGCTTAAACGGGTCATCGTCTCCTACGGCTCTAAGATCGTGATGAAAGAGGACCTTACATCGGCGCTCGATGCCATCTTCGGCCAGGGTGAAGAGAATAACCAGGGTGCTACCGGCACGGTGAGCAAACCATCGACCCCGGCGATACCGGGATCGATTAAGGATCTGGTAAACCAGGCATCAAGGCTCTTTGCCGATGCCCAGCAAAAGCAGCGCAACGGCGATTGGGCGGGGTACGGCGAAGATATGAAGAAGCTCGATAAAATTTTAACCGAGCTGAAGCAAAAAACCGGGAAATAGCATTCGTAAATACCGATAAGAATGTTGAACTATAAGAGCGGCACGTAAACGTGCCGCTCACCTGATTACCCTCACCGTTATTTCTTGGTGGCCTTGGTAAAGAGCACCATGCCTTTATGGTGGCACTCGTTTACGATATCCCGCAGACCGGCCTCATGCATGAGTTTAGCGCAAACTGCTCTGAGAACCTGCGGTTGCTTTCTGCAGCGTACATCCAGCTCTCAAGCGACTCCGCCTCAAAACCGGTCACACCGTGCTCTTCGATAAACTCCTCTACGTTACCATAGACCATCGTATCCGATGGGTTGAGCATGGCGACGCGGCCACCCTTCTTAACAACCCTCGCCATCTCTTTGACGGCAAGCACCGGGTCCTCTACGAGATAGATGACGGAGGTTGCCACTGCCAGGTCAAATGCTTCGCTTTTCTCGGGAAGAGCTACCGCCGAGCCCACTAAATACGACGCGTTTTCAATACCCTCCCGCTCAGCCAGTTCTTTTGCCTTCTCGACCATCGTAGGGGCAAGATCAACGCAGGCCGCGGCGGCGGCCTTTTCGGCAAGCAGTCGCGTAAGATACCCCGGCCCGCATCCGACATCAAGCACGCTCATCTCGGGGGTGACTTCGAGAAAATCGACGAACTCCTGCAGTATCTTCCTGTACCACGGGGTGTTCTGCACCTTTTCGAAATAATCGACACGCTGGTTAAAAAAGGCCATGTAGCTACTCCTCTTTATGTATTAGAATAAGTATACCCAGTGCGCCCGGGATTAGATGGCTGCAGCACTATCACCCTTTAACAGGAACCCCTTAAGTATGCCCACCAGCTTATCGGTATGGGTCAAAACTAAAAAATGCCCGGCAACAATAAGCGTTTTTGCCGTAATTTGACCCAACCACGGCCTACTATCGAATTTGTTCGTTTCTCGTATCACGTGGGCGATCTTATCCGGATCGGTGGGCACCATAGCGTCGAACCGTTTCAGCAGCTCTCGAGACAACTTTGGCCCGCCGCCCAGGCGAAGCGCTATGCGGGCGAGCCTTTTGGTGCCGACGGCGTGGGCAAGCAACGGCCCCACCTTCTGAATAGCCCAGAACATCAGCAGCCCCGATATTGAGCGAATCCAGCGTTTACAACCATCCGCATCAATAACCGGCTGATTTTACGTATCGGTAGGTTTATGAGGCCCTGGGTATAAATGTGCGGAACTACTAATTTTGGGAGGTAAATAGTATGGCGTACAACGACATGGGGAGCTTCGAAGAGGTCAGGGACAGTATCAACGAATGGACGGTTGAGCCCGTACACAAGAATCAACTCGACCCGATGGCACTCGCCAAATCGACATCGGGCTATGCGGTCGAGCAATTCCAATGGAACACATATCACCAGCTTATGGAGATGACGGACAACGAAGAGTTAAAGAAGCTTTTTGCGGGCATCGCCCTCTGGGAAGAAAACCACCAGTCGCTTATGGGCTCTCTCGTAGATCCTAACACGACACCGTGGGAGCGGAGCCTGGCGCTCGAGATGACCGCGGTCATGGGGTTCGCCGATGCCGCGCAGCTTGAGATGGATATGACCGCGAAAACCGCGTACGATTACATGCTGATGGATCACCTTACCCAGACAAAAGCAGTCTCGGATATGGCATCAAGCTCAGGAATGAGTCCTGAGGATATTCTAAAGGGCCAACTTCAGCTAAAAGAGGGGCGGCCGTTCGAGAAACAGATCGTTCCGAGCAGCGATTTGCTTAAAAAACCACTCGACAAAAATACGGCCGACATCACGACTCTCGTCCACCTCTATACGCTCCTCGCCAACGAAGAGCAGCTGAGAAACTCATTCCAAATGATACGAACCATGCTTCCGTCAACAAATGCCCGCCAGCTCTATAGCATGGTGACGGTCGTTGAGAATTTCCACATCACGATGCTCGAGTCACTGCTCGACCCGACGATAACACCACTCGAACACGCCATGCTCAACGAGTTGATGGAGATCAGAAACCATCACCTTGGCATGGAAATGGCGAAAACCGAAAGCGCACGCGCCGCGCACGAATATGCCATGAACGGCGACACATATCACTTAAGCCAGTTGCAAGAGGCCTACAGTAGTATCGAGAAGGGCGATGCATCAAGGTTCTCGATAACCGACAAACTCTTCATGATGCCAAAGATGCCGGCCAACGATTACATAAACCAGGTCATGCAAACCCAGATGAACCTCACGTCGAGAGGCACCGGCTTCGAGATGGCCGCTTAAATCCTATAAATCATAAAGGCCGCCACCAGAATTGGGGCGGCCTTTTTTAATGTTCTTTATCGAATTATTACTGTATCACTAGCGCTAGCCCTATGACCACTTCTATCGCCGGTTCTATTCATACTGCAGTGCCGAAACGATATTAAGCCGTGCCGCGTGCCGTGCTGGCCCCAGCGCCGCTACGGCGCCGATCAAAAGCCCAACCGCGGTAGTCAGCAGGATACCGCTATACGGGAAGAAGTACGGAAGCTTAAGACCGCTGACGCTCAGTCCCGCAATCAATATATATCCCAACCATACACCCGCGAGAAGGCCGAACGAAATACCAACCGTCGAGAGCAGAAGACTCTCGGCGAGAATCAGCCTGCGGACCTGTCGGCGCGTTGCACCGACAGCGCGCAACATACCTATCTCACGCGTGCGCTCAAGCACATTGATGCCGAGCGTGTTCAGAAGCGCAATGAGTGATGGGATGGCAAGAACGAGCATCAATACGTCGTAGACCACGAATATAGACTGGAAGGTTTTCACCTGACTCGTTCGAAACTCCTCCACTGAGAACAGCGTGAACGCGGGATAATCTTTAACGATACGTTTCAGCGTAGTCTTCACCGCAGTAGGATTTGCGCCCGCTTTGTGATTCGCCATAACGAGCAAATCGGCGGTTTCGTTAAAATCGCGCTTCAGGTTATCCTGCGAAATATAGCCGGTAGAGATCTTAGCGTTGAGGTAATCCATCCCTATTCCGACAACTTTGTAGGTTTTCGCGCCCTGCGGCGTCTTCAGCGTTAAATTTTGGCCAACCTTCACATTGTTTTGGCTTGCGAAAATGCCGTTTACGATCACCGAGCGACCTCCCGCCAGCTCTGAATAGGCCGCATCCGGGTCGCCGCTTGAGAAATCAAGACCGGATAATTTAGGGTATTCAACCGGATTGACGCCGAGCACCTGCAGATCGACTTTTCCCGTCTTAGACGCAGCATAACGCAAGGTTGTAATCGCCTCAATACCCGGCACTTTTTGGATTCTTTTGACAAGATCGGGGCCGGCTCCGACGTTGCCGCCTCCAAGCACCAGCGATTGCGGCATCAGTATGTAATCCGCATGCAGGCTTTTATCAAGATACGATATGTAGCCCGTAGATACCGATGTCGTGATACCGGCACCCGCAACAATAACAGCCAATCCTATCATCAGCGCGGATGCCGTGATCGCCGCGCGATGCGGATGACGCGACAGATTGCCCTCGGCGATCTGTCCTTCGCGTGCAAAAGCGATCAAGACTAAACGTCCGAAGAGCGATGAAATCGGTTTGACCAGTGCCGGTCCCGCGAGTACCAGACCCGCAAGAAATAGGACGGCGCCCAAAGACGCCAGCCCGGCGTTTCCGGAAACTAATCCCAATAGCGCAATCGCTATCAAGACCGCACCGGCAATAACGCCCCTGGTTATTTGCCTGCGCGTGACCTCTGCCGTCGGCGGCCGCAGCGCCTCAAGCGGCGCCACGCGGCTTGCCGAGAGTGCGGGCAAGAGTCCGCTCAGCACACTCACACCAATGCCTAGTCCGATGGCCGCCACATAGGTGGTCGGCGAAAAGACAGGTCCACCGATTGTCAAATGCACTAGTTGCTCAAAAAATGCCCGTAGCGCCGCAAGCATCCCAACGACCATCAGGTATCCGAAACCCATGCCCAATGCTGTTCCGATAACGCCTTGCAGCAAGCTCTCAACGAGGATGAGGTTAAGGACCGTTTTGCGTGAGGCGCCGACCGCACGCAACATCGCGATATCCCTTCGCCGCTCTACAACGATCGTGCGGAAAGTGTTAAAGATAATAAATCCGCCCATTGCGAGGGCCAGCACGCCGAACACATTAAAGATGAACTATGCTAGTTGAATGCTTGCCAAGTATTGACTACCTGACTCAGCCCCGCCCAGCTCGAAACCGCTATCAAGCGCCGCAAGAACGGCCTTTCGCACCTCTTCGCGATTTACGCCAGAGCTAAATTGTGCCTCAAGCGTGTTGATTTTGCCGGTTTGGTTGAGTACTGCCTGGGCTGTCTTAAGGGGCATATAGAGGTTTTCCGAACCGGGGGTCGGTGGTTCTTCTACAAGCCCTACGATCGAAAACTTTGTCTCTCCTGTACCTGATGGCAGGATCAGCGTATCCCCGACTTTAAGTCCGGTTGTATCAGCCAGATTAGTCGTTACGAGCATGCTGTTCTTATCCGCAGGTGAAAGAGCCCGGCCTTTTGTGACCCTCAAGGGATGCACATCGGCGACGGTTTTCGGATCGATGCCGGTCAATCGAAACGAGCTAACCGGTTGCCCGTCTTTGTTCTTCGGCGCATCTGCAGAAGGCACGATTATCGGTCGAACCAGCAATGGCGTCGCATGGGCGATCCCTGATACACCACGCACTTTGCTTACAACGTTGCCGTCGAAGACGCCCTGCGTTTCGCTGATAACGCTCAAATCGACTTGTCCGCTTGAGGCCGCGATATTTTGTTCAAAAGATTTCATGATAGCAGGCAGCATTCCATTGAGGCCGAAAATAATCATAACGCCGAAGATGATCGCAAGCGTTGTTAGGAAGCTTCGCATCTTCCGCGCCCATAAGTATTTAAAGGCGAGTCTAATCGTGAAGCTCATAGACGCCCCATCCTTTCGCGGACCTCGTGCTCTTCATCCTGGCCTTTTTGCCCTTTGTGCGATAGCCTGGTCTCGTCGACAATCGAGCCATCTTTCAGAAAGATGATTCTATCGGCATGGGCCGCGATACGGGGGTCGTGGGTTACCATAACCACCGTGCGGTCCCATTGCTCGGATATCTGCTTGAGTAAGAGCACGATTTCATCCGAGGCCCGGGTATCGAGGTTGCCGGTTGGCTCATCCGCCAAAACAAGGGCCGGCTCGGCCACGAGCGCACGGGCCATCGCAACACGCTGCTGCTGCCCGCCGGAGAGTTCATCCGGTCTATGGCTGATTCTGTCTTTAAGGCCAACACGGGTAAGCCACTCGGTCGCGCGCTCTAATGCTTCGGGTTGCTTAACCCCGTCGAGCGTGAGCGGCAATGCCGCGTTTTCAAGTGCGCTAAGAACCGGTATCAGATTGAAATACTGGAAGACAAAGCCTATCTTGCGGCGCCGCAACTCAGTTAATTGCGTATCGTTGAGCTTCGCTATATCGTGCCCGTCAACGATTACGCTCCCCGATGTCGGCTTATCCAGGCCGCCCATAAGATGAAGCAAGGTCGATTTGCCGCAGCCGCTCGGCCCCATAACGGCAACAAATGTGCCCGGCTCTATTTGAAGATTAATCCCGTTAAGTGCAGTGACGGCGGTTTCGTCCTTTCCATAGATTTTAGTAAGCTGTGATGTTTCTACAATTGCCAATGTATGCACCTCCAAAGAATGGTTATCGGTTTTTGCGCAAACGACTGCGGGGTCGCCCGCGCGGTCGCGGTTCCGGTTCTGGGAGCGGCTGTCGCCGTATATCTTCGATGCGCGCCTCGATCATATCGAGCCAACGCAAATCCGCCTCGAGATGCATGATGGCCCTATCGAGCATCATCATGTGGGCCAGCTCAGATTCCGGGTCGGATGACCCACGCTGAACGGTCATACCATGCAACTCTTTGTAAAGACTGGCGCGCTGTGTATAGATGATCGTGCACGGGTCCACTTCCCTGGTCGCTAAGCTGAGCATGAGTTTGACAAAGAACTCATCGCGCTGATGCTCGCCCTTAACCGGAGTTATAAACCAACTGGTTAACTCCTGTTTTCCTTCGTCAGTGATCTCATAAATGCGCTTTTCCGGACCCCCGTCCTGGTCGAGCGCCTTTTCGACAACCAGCCCGCTTTCCTTTAATCGAGACAGCGTCGTATAGATCTGGGCGGGTTTGACATCCCAAATCTCTTCTCCACCCACCACGGCTTCAAATGCCGCATGAAGCTCGTAGCCGTGTCTGGGTCGCTGTCCTAGTAGTCCTAGCAGTGCGTTTCGTACAGTCATAATAATTATTCTACATGTTACTAGATTATAGGATAAGCATGAACCTAGCCGGTTCGTTAGTCAAGAGAAGCTTGCAATAAGTTATGTCGCAGTTGCTCGTGCGCGATTATTAAATAATAAGATTAAATAATGAGCAATTGTAAATTATGGGGGGACTAGCTGATTGTACTGAAATCACTTTCGCGTAGAAATATGTTGTATGTGGACAAGTGGCAAATGAGCCAAAGGTAGGTGTATTTAACTAAGGATTAATTAACAGGAAATCATAGAACCACCTACCTTTAACATTTGTTATTCGAATCGTCCGTCATAATAACCAAAAGTGCCGTCTAGGGAATTATTGAGTATAATAACCAGCGCTTAATAAAAACAGTAATTATTACTGTCATAAACTGGCAGTAGTTCATACGATGTTTTTATTGTCTATTTTATTAATATACTAGTAATGTAAACCTTGTCAAGCAGTATTAGCTATCGGTTATTCGGAGACAAATAGTGTACTTTACTTCTGCAGTAGAAAAAGAGTATTCTTAAGAGACTATATAAGGTATAGACTTAAGCCTATACCAGTTTTGCGCTCATCACGCTTCTAATCAACTAGTTAGAATTTTTTGCAACAAAGGAGTACTGCGTTGAAGAGATCATTGGTTGGAGTATTATTAACTAGCGTTGCGATAATATTTGTAATGCTAGCTGGATGCACATCTACAAAACCTGAAAAGGTAGTAAAGGTAAATACGGCAAGAGTGAGCGCTCAAGAAAGGCCATCATATAATACTAGCATAGCCTGGAATGATAGAATCTATGGTTTAGTCAATGAAACTATTCCTACCAGAAACATCGGTAAGGAGGTAGG
Source organism: Candidatus Aquicultor sp. (assembly GCF_054640775.1). NCBI lineage: Bacteria > Bacillati > Actinomycetota > Candidatus Aquicultoria > Candidatus Aquicultorales > Candidatus Aquicultoraceae > Candidatus Aquicultor > Candidatus Aquicultor sp. The sequence continues at coordinate 18,336 of NZ_JBTSLF010000034.1, forward strand.
TAGGACAGTACGAAACATAAGCCCAAGACCAGAAAGAAATGGTGATGTTGCTTGTCGTTACGCTGATGGGAGGTTAGTGGTTCCGGACGGGGCCAAGTTATGCCTCATAAAAGGGATAAGCAAAAATGAAGCAATAGCAGCGGAAATATCAGATGGCAGGTTTCTGAAAGCAATAAAGGTAGGAATGCTAGAGAAAAAACCGGAGTGAGCCCCATATTTAGGACACTCAGTTAAGCTAATACTTCCGTTACACATTCTTTACATTCGCAAGATTCTTGCTGAGGTAAAAACTCTCAGATATCTAACCTGTAACAATAGGAAACAAAAGAGAAAGTGGCTTGTTAAAGCCATCTCTTGAATAAGAATTATTTGCTCCCCGGATTGTCACTTATTCAAACTACTAATAGATATTGCCAGATTGATTGCTTAAATTTCTTAACGGTGGATGAGTGCTGCCTCTTGTTAAGCTGGCTTAAGTAGGTGTTGGTGGTGCATTGTTTTGCTATACCGCCGCAAGTTGGACATTTCATTTTACCAGAAATGGATTGTTAGTCCGTTCCTCACCGATGGTAGATGATGGGCCGTGCCCTGGATAGATTTTCAAATCATCGGGAAAAACAAGTATTTTTTCCTTAACTGAGTTTATAAGGGTTTCGTGTGAACCGCCAGACAAATCAGTACGACCGATTGCGCTTTTAAATAACAAATCCCCTGTAAAGATAGTATCCCCGATACGCACACTAATGCTTCCTGGGGTGTGTCCAGGAGTATGAATAACGCTTGCATTAATAAGGCCCGCACTTAGGATTTGACCATCCGATAATTCCACATCAACTGTTAATTTCTCTTCCGGCAACTCATCGTGCATATAAGCCGGGACGAAGCTTATATCATTCAGCAAGAACATATCCATACCATGAATCCAAGCCT
>NZ_JBTSLF010000035.1:0-9325 GCF_054640775.1 Candidatus Aquicultor sp.
GGACAGTTTACCATCTTCGATATGGGGGATGGCGGCGGGGGCGCAAGCGAGGACGTTAAGGACCCGATCGATGAAATAGTACCCGAGTTTGAAAAGCACGAACTTCTCGCGTATGAAAAGGAGATGCTGGGTCTTTACGTATCCGACCACCCGCTCTTGGGCTTGGCCGACGCGCTGGCAAACCAGACGGAGTTCTCGACCGTTGAGCTGAAAGAGCAAAAAGACGGTACCATCGGCTGGATCGGCGGCATCATCACCAGAATCAAGAAGATAAACACCAAGAAGGGCGACCTTATGCTCTTTATCGAGCTTGAGGACCTGGATGGATCGGTCGAGGTCGTGGTTTTCCCCGGCACTGCTGAAAAATACAAGACCTTGATCGAAGTCGATAAGATGGTCGTCATCAAGGGCCGCCTCGATGTAAAAGAAGACGAGGTAAAAGCCCTGGCGATGGAGATAAAGGAATTCGACACCGAAGATAAAGGCGCCGGAAACGGCAGGCGCAAGGCCAGGGTAAACGGGAATGGCAGTGGCAGCGGTAACGGAAAATCCAACGGCTTTAAGGCGGTTGAAAATTCCATCCTGGTGCTTACTGTTTCAAAGGCCACGATGACCGCTACATTCATTAACCGCCTCAAGGATATTCTTACATCCCATCCCGGCCCTATCTCCGTATATCTAAAAGTGCAAAACGGAGGCAAACCGGTCATCTTAGAGTTCTCATCCGATTTTAAGGTATTCCCACATGGCGGTCTTATAGCCGAGCTGAAGGAGCTTGCCGGCGAGACCGCTGTTGAGGTGCGAAGCGGAAAGCAGAGCAGTTGAGACGACGCTGTGATAATTAATAAGGATTCGAACCTTAATCTCACGATTGCACACTTTTTGCTGGCAGCATATTGTTACTGCCGGTTGTTGAATTACCTGATAGCACATGGTTTGATGATTAAGACCACACCTACTTTCCGCTTAATCCTCACGATAAACTTCGCGTTTGCCGAAGTTATCTCTGTAAAGGGTATATTTACAATGTTGAGGCTAAAAAGTAACCCTAAACTATTAACTAATAAAGGAGAAATCTTATGGCCAAATATGTGATAGAAGATATTAAAGCGATGGAAGTATTAGATTCAAGGGGCAATCCAACTGTTGAAGTGGAGATAACCCTTGAATCAGGAATTACAGGTAAAGCTGCTGTTCCATCCGGGGCTTCGACGGGAACAAGAGAGGCACTTGAGCTAAGAGATAAAAACCCGGAACGGTTTGGTGGCAAAGGTGTAACAGAAGCTGTTGAAAACGTAGAAAATATCATTAAACCAGCACTGATCGACAAGAGTGTTCTTAACCAATTAGAAGTAGACCATATTCTGCTTGAGCTAGACGGCACGGAGAACAAGAGTAAATTAGGGGCAAATGCGATTCTTGGCACTTCAATGGCGGTTTCCAGAGCCGCCGCCAATGAATTGGGTGTCCCACTTTACCATCATCTTGGCGGCTCTCAGGGCATAACTATGCCAGTCCCGATGATGAACGTCTTGAACGGCGGCGTTCACGCCGATAGCGGTATTTCATTGCAAGAGTTTATGATTGTGCCGGTTGGAGCCAGGAACGTTACTGAGGGCATTAGGTTTTGCGCAGAAGTTTATCAGAACCTTAAGAAAGTATTAAAAGAGGCGGGCCAGATTATCTCGGTTGGAGACGAAGGCGGTTTTGCTCCGCGCTTGGGTACAAGTGAGGATGCTATCAAAGTTATTGTTCAGGCCATAGAAGCGGCTGGCTATAAGGCTGGAAAAGACATAGCAATTGCTCTTGATCCGGCGGCAAGCGAGTTTTATAAGGATGACGTTTACCAGTTCGACGGTGAGAGAAAAACCAGCGAGCAAATGATTGATTATTATGAGTATCTCGTTACCACCTATCCGGTTATCTCAATTGAGGATGGATTAGCGGAAGGTGATTGGGATGGTTGGAAAGTTATGACCGAAAGACTGGGCAAAAGAATTCAGATTGTCGGCGATGACATCTTTGTCACTAACCCAAAGATATTTAAAGAAGGCATCAGGCAAGGTATTGCCAACGCTATCTTAATAAAGCCAAATCAGATCGGGACCGTTTCAGAAACTCTTGAGACCATTGAACTTGCACGACTTTATGGCTACAAGACCGTTATTTCTCACAGGTCAGGAGAAACCGAGGATACGTTTATTGCCGACCTAGCGGTGGCGACTAACGCCGGGCAAATGAAGACAGGCGCTCCTGCTCGCTCTGAAAGGGTATCAAAATATAACCAGCTTATGAGAATTGAAAAGAGACTAAAGTATGCAAGCTTCTATCCCAACATCGCCTTACTTGGAAGCTACACAGAAAAAGAAGAGCCAAGAAGGGAAGCTGCTTAGTATTAAGCTTGGTAATCTTTAAGACTATCGCTCTGGCCTGCTTCATTATCTTTGTGGAGCAGGCTTTGTGTACCTCAAAATAGTGTTACGCGGATAGCTTCTTCGGTTCTCCGTTTAAATCAACTATATCCTCCGAATGAACCGGCAGGAACCATTTTTGCGCAATGAAGGTCGGGATAACAGCGCTTGCGATAACTACTCCAATTAAGACCGAGTACTGGACCTGGTTTATAATTCCAGAGGTCAGGCCAAAGACACTTGCAATGGTTCCAAAAGTTAAGCCGGTGCTCATAAGCAGGGTAGTATAAACGCTCCCATCTGGAATATATCTTTTTGCAAGGAAATAAACACCGAGGAATTTGGTGAGTATTTTAATAACAAAAAGGATAACGAAAAGCCCTAGCGCAGTTGCGATTAGCGGAAGAGATATTCTAAGGCCGCCAACGATGAAAAAGACTGGGGTAATAAAAGCGTAAGCGACAGTTCTGAGTCTGTTTCTAACAGCTTTTGTCTCGGATGTTTCGGTAAAGTGCTTTGACATTAAAAGCCCCAGCAAAAATGCCGGAAGAACAGCGTGGCCGTCCCCAAGGTTTGCGAAATACATAAAGACTAACAAAAGCAGGAAGATATATTTGATCTCGGGTTCCACCACTTTGTTTTTATACTTTGGGTTATCAAAAACGAGATGGGAAAACTTAGTGGCAAGAAAAATCACAGCGATAGAGACTGCAATAAAGACGGCTGTGTAAAGCGTTGGCTTAATAAATAAAATGCTCAGTACAAGGGCGGTGCCCATATCAGTTATAAAGGTTGCGGACATAAGCAATTTGCCGATCTCGGTTTGGGAGAGACCGGTCTCGACAAGAACCGAATAAACAACGGCAAGCGATGTTGTCGAAAGGGCGGTGCCGCCAATTAAAGCTGCCTGTAACGTCCAGCCAGCTACTAAATAAGCATATAAGGTGACGCCAATAAATGGCAATACAAAAGATGAGATGCCAATAAGCAAACTGGCACCGAGCTTTTCTTTCATCAGCTCAGTGTCGATCTCGGTTCCGGCAAGATATGTTAAGACTATACCGCCAAAACTCGCTAAATATAGCATCCAAGGCTCTGTTTGAAAGCCTAAATTTCCGGCAACGGCTCCTAAAAGGATCTCGATTATTGCTACCGACAAACCGATCCTTAAGGAGATTAGGCTAGCAGCCAAAATGATTAAGCCTGCAGCTAAAGGGATAATATCCGCTTTCATGCTATCTCTCCTTTTGTTAAGTTATCGGTAGGAGTCATTAGCTTTTGAGCGGTTAAAGGTGAACTCCATCACCTAGTTTTTTTATACCTCTATTTGGGGTTATGTAATACAGGAAGTGGTAAAAAGTTTCAAGGTTCAAATAAATTGTCAAATGTGTGACATTCTTTTACGCTAATCATGACAACCAACTGTGCTTAAAATCAAGTTGCCAAAGACCGTTTATACTGCGCACTGACCTATTAAGTGCTCGCATTACTTAACCCCAGTGCCTGTTTGGATAGCTTATTTCAAGGTACACTTTTGAGCGATTTGCAATCTTCTATGGGCCGGCGTTATCTCGATTATCATTTGGAATCAAGGCCATGAAAAGCACGAGCGCAAGAACCGAGACGGCGCTGCCAAAGAAAAACGGTGCGCTTGGGCTGATCTTGTCCCATAAAAATCCTGCTATGAGGCTTGCAGGAAGCAGCGCGATTCCTAGCACCAGACTAAGAAAGCCGTAAGCCGTGCCTCGCAAATTCTCCGGGACAATATCGGCGGTATAGGCTTTAAAGATACCCTCGGTAAAAGCGTAATACAGGCCGTAAGCTGCAAATAGAAGCCAGACGGTAAATGGACTATTTACCAGTGCAAAACCAAGGTAAACGAGGGAAAATATTAAATATCCGGCGACGATTACGGATTTTCTACCAATTCTATCTGAGAGGGCGCCGATAGGCGTGGAAGCAAGCGCGTAAACCGTATTAAAAACGAAATAGACAAGGGGAATTAAGCCAACCGCGACACCCACATTGTTTGCTCTTAGAATGAGAAAAGCGTCGCTTGAGTTGCCGACGGTAAAGATTAAAACGATGAGTAGAAACAGCTTAAATTGCCTATTAAAAGGCTTAAGACTTAGCCTTAAATTTTCAACTTTTGCAGCGTGTACTTTTTCTTTAACAAAAAGAGCAAGAACGATAACGCCAATAACGGCCGGGATGATGGCAAAGCTAAAGTAAAGCCTGAAGTTATTATGTAACAAGGGAAGAGTGGCAAAGGCGATCAGGGGCCCAAAAGCGGCGCCTAGCGTGTCCATCCCTCTATGAAAACCAAATGCCTTGCCGTACTCCTCGCTGCTGGTAGAATCTGCTATCAAAGCATCCCTCGGTGAGGTTCTGATGCCTTTTCCGAAGCGATCAACAAACCGGGCAATTAACACCTGCCACCAGACAAAAGAAAGGGCAAGTATCGGTTTTGCAATTGCTGCAAGGCCGTAGCCAACAACGGTTAACCTTTTGCGTCTTCCAGTTCGGTCAGATAGCCAACCGGAAATAACTTTAAGTAAACTCGCTGTAGACTCGGCAATACCCTCAACTAAGCCAACGATTGCAACCGGGGCACCTAATACCGTGGTGAGAAATATCGGAATTAGCGGATATACCATCTCCGTGGAAATATCCGTAAAAAAACTGGTTAGCCCGACGAAGAAAACGTTCCTTGAAAAGCCCAAGATTTTTTTATTTTGCTGGCGCATGTATGCCTCTTTCGCTATCTATTTTAGCTGAAAGCGCCTTTAAATCCAGGTCAATTTCGGAAACCTTTTTCTCGTAAGCCCCAAGCTCAAGCTTTCTTTTTTGGATTTCGCTCTCATTTTTTTGACGGTACTTAAGTCCTCTTACAACCGCCGATTCGATGCTGCCTACCATCTCGGATATTCGGCTATCTAACATGCTCTTTAATGAAAGCAGGCTTTCATCTAGTCTCTCATAAAGATCGCCCCGGACTCGGCCGCAGTGCATACCGAAAAGGTCGGTCAGTTTTTGCTTTGCGTCCCCATAGATCATCTTTGCGGCAAACACTTTAGGAAGGATGCCTCTTACCGGCATGACGAGAAGATCGATGCTGGTTGTCTCTTCTTCAAGCAGGTAATAGAAGCGCTTGCTATCAATGAGCATAACGGTATCGACGATTTGCGAAAGGGAGAGCCCGAATATTTCTGATGCCGTGCTTGCAATCTCTTGAGCGATTTTGTTCGTCTCATCAATGAGGCGCTCGGCGACCATCTGAAAACCGCTCGACATCTTTTTCTCTTGTTCGCTTCGCCAGCGTGTAAAGGTTGAAAGAATAATGCTTCTGACGGCCTCGTCTAGCTTATCGGCGATTTCTTTTTTCGACCCGGCTTTAACCTTTTGAAATTCAGCATCAAGCTCATTGATTGCTTCCGGTAGCTGCTCTTTCTTTAAAGTCTCTACTTCCTCGTCGTATTGTTTAAGAAGCTCACTGACCTGCCCCTTCATGAGGTAATGTGCATCGAGGCGTTTTCGCTCGATTTGCTCAACATATTTCTTGAAGTCCCCCAGCTGCTTTTCGACGAGTTCAATGGGGTCTTCAAGGGTTTTAAGCTCAAGCTCGGTGTGGCGAAGGGCATTATCCGTTGCTTGTAAGCCGCGGTTAACGGCAACATTTAGCATGAGCTGGCCCTTTTCCTTGAGTAAAAACTCCGAGAGGTCTTGCTCAAACTCAGGCAGATTACTCTGCTTAAGGGCATCCTCGTTGTTATCTATCCGTCCTTGTAAGGCAAGGCGGGCAGAAAGCGGAATTAAAGTGATATTGTCGCCAAGTGCTTGTTCTAACACTTTTCTGCTAAATGCCAAGGACTCTTCTCGCTCGGCTTCGGATAAATAATCAATTTTGTTCTGGATAAAGAAGATCTTCTCTATATACTGTTTGATATCTGAAAGATATGCGATTTCGGTTTTGCTAATCGGTGGGTCAGAGGAAACCAAGAATATGACCGCATCGGCTTCCGGCAGGTAATCATAAGAGACCTCGGTATTGTGTTCGTAAATTGAACCTACACCGGGGGTGTCGACTAAAATCATGCCTTCTTGCAAATATTTAGAAGGATATTGAACGATAACCTTTTTAACATTTCGCACGTTGCTCGGGTTCTTTCGCTCGGTTACGTAATCATCAAGCTCAGAAAGCGTTATATCTTTTATCTGGCCGTCTTTAAAAATAACCTTAGCCGCTGGGGTTTCTTCGTAGATCAGTTCGGTGATGATCGATGTGAGGGGCACAACGGCCATTGGTAGCACGGCTTCGCCAAGTAATGAGTTAATAAAAGAAGTTTTACCTCGCTTGAATTCACCCATGACTACCAGGTTGAATTTGTTATCTTGAAGTTTTTGCGTCGCATATTCAAGATTGTTAAGGTTGCTGGAAGACCCATTTTGGCTAAGGGTTGCTTTGAGATCAGAAAGGGTTGTAAGTAACTCTGATTTTGTTTCGGTATAGTTATTTAACATGCAAACCACCTCATTTTAGATACAAAAAAGCCCCTACGATTCCTCGTAGGAGCTATTAGCCGTTTTTGGCGATTTGCGCGAGCCCCATCGCGAATGCAATTATTTTCTTACCATTATTCCTTACAACTAAATCATAAGAGAAAGCTTGCTCGCCTGTCAACAAGTATAACTACCTATTAATATCAAGTTTTAACCGAGAATAAACATAACGATGAAGATAGTCGGTTCTTAGTAGTGGCTATTTGTTTTGCAGAGTTTATAAGGGCTTTTAATGGGGGATAAAAAGGCAGGGAGGGGTCTTTTATGAAAATAACTGGCCCGGGCAAGCTCGTTAGAATCTTTATAGACGAGTCCGATCAGTGGTATCGCAAGCCATTGTATACCGCCATAGTGCAGCGTGCCCACGAAGAAGGATTAGCCGGTGCAACGGTACTCAGAGGCGTTGAGGGCTATGGTGCACACAGTAGAATTCATACTTTAAGAATCCTTCGTCTTTCCGAAGACCTTCCGGTTGTTATAGAAATAGTCGATAAAGAAGAGCGGATAAATGCCTTTTTGCCCATTCTTGATGAGATGGTTGCAGAAGGGCTTGTTACCATCGAAAACGTCGAGGTTTTAACATATCGGCATCGCTTTGCCGAAGAAGAACAAAGAGCCGTCTAATTCACTTTTCTTCTTTTTTGATACCACGAAAAAGGAAAGAGAGGCAATCTGCGAGCTTGAACCCTCCAAGGATTCTTTCGGTGGTTTCTTGATTATTCTGCGCAGAAATAACAGGTAGAGGGCTTGACAGGTGTCTGTTGCCAGATCGCTTGGTGTCACCGTTTGTACGCTAAGAAATAGAAAAGCTAAAAAATGGAGAACATATTCTTAAATAGTTCGGGGAGATATGTTTATGTCGGCAAGCCCAAACAGTTTTGGCTTCTCCATTGATCAGGGGCCAACATCTTCAGAGAGGCCCAATATAACCACACAAGGCTTAAGCAGTGAGGAGGCCAGGCGGCGTCTGGCCCGGTATGGTCCCAACGAGGTCATTGAAGAGCGTAAAAATCCGACTATAGTCTTTCTCGGTAAGCTTTGGACCCCCGTGCCCTGGATGCTGGAAGCGGCTATTATCCTGACCTGGCTTTTAGGTAGAACCCTGGATACCATCATTATTGCATTTTTACTGATTTTTAATGTGGCGGTTAGTTTTTACCAGGAAAACAGAGCAAGCAATGTTCTTGAGTTGCTTAAGCAACGCCTTGCCGTAAATGCCAGGGTAAACCGGGATGGAAAATGGAGCGTTTTGCCTGCCAGAGAACTTGTGCCCGGTGACCTTGTACATATCCGTCTTGGCGATATCGTTCCCGCGGACCTTTCCGTAGGTGAGGGGCAGGTTATGCTCGACCAGTCAAGTATAACGGGGGAGTCCCTTCCTGCTGAAGCGGGAAAAGGCGCTAAAGCCTATTCAGGGTCGGTTGTTGTTCGCGGTGAGGTGAGTGGAATAGTAACAGCTACGGGTAGTCGCACATTCTCGGGCAAAACAGCCCAGTTGGTGCAGGAGGCGCAGCCTGTTTCCCACCTTCAGATGATAATTATGGGCATAGTTCGCTACCTTATCATTTTCGACGCGGCTCTGGTCGCCTTGCTCTTGGGCTACACACTGCTTGCACGTGTTCCGCTAGGCGACGCTTTGCCCTTTGCATTGATTCTGCTTATCGCTTCGGTGCCGGCGGCTCTGCCGGCCACCTTTACAGTTGCAACCGCCATCGGTGCCCTGCAGCTGGCGCATAAAGGCATCCTCGTTACCCGTTTAAACGCAATCGAGGAGGCCGCCGCCCTTGATGTCGCCTGCCTTGATAAAACGGGCACCATTACCCGGAATAAACTAAGCGTTGTTGACCCTAAGGGCTACGGGCGATTTACACCAGAGATGGTTTTGCAGCTTGCGGCTTATGCATCCGACCCCGCAACGCAGGACCCCATCGATCTCGCTGTACTGACCGGTTGCAAAGATAGAGGGATTACCGTTGACATGAGCGCTCGCGTTAGTTTTACGCCTTTTGATCCGGCCACCAAGCGCACTGAGGCCGTAATTCGTGAAGGTGGTACCTTACTTCGCGTGATAAAGGGTGCGCCTCAAATTATCTTGCAACAGGTAACGGGCCTTGATACAAGCGAAGTCAATAAAAATATAGAGGCATTTGCAAAACAGGGTTTGCGGATTATCGCTGTTGCGATTCGACCGGCCGGTGAAGAAGGAAAACCTGGAGGCGGCAAGGAAGACGATACGCTTACTCTGGCCGGCATCTTGCCTCTGGAAGACCCACCCCGCAAAGACTCTGCCGCCTTAGTGCAGCGTTTAACAGAGCTAGGCAACTCTATCAAGATGCTCACAGGCGATAGCGCCC
>NZ_JBTSLF010000035.1:9335-18820 GCF_054640775.1 Candidatus Aquicultor sp.
TGCTCTACATATCTCAGGCGAGGTTGGCATCGGGAACCGTGTCTGTTCTCCAAAAGAGGTTGAAAAAGACCCGGAGAAGGTTCTTTCAGGTTGCGATGTTTTTGCGGGAGTTTACCCGCAAGATAAGTTTTTACTGGTTAAAGCTTTGCAGCAAAAAGGCCACATCACTGCCATGACCGGCGATGGAGTTAACGATGCTCCGGCGCTTAAACAAGCCGAGGTTGGAATCGCGGTGGCCGGAGCCGCCGATGTTGCCAAGGCTGCGGCAAGCCTTGTTTTAACCAGCCCGGGCGTTATTGATATTGTCGGGGCGGTAACAACAAGCCGCCAAATTTACCAGCGCATGTTCACATATACTCTTAATAAAATCATTAAAACAATTCAGGTCGCGCTCTTCTTAACCCTGGCGTTTTTCTTAACTAAACAATTTGTGGTCACACCTTTTCAGATCGTATTGCTTTTATTCTCAAACGATTTTGCCACCATGGCGATTGCCACCGATAACGCCCGCGTAGCACCTACACCTCAACGCTGGCACGTGCGTGCTCTCGTCAGCATTGCCCTTGCATTATCGGTAATACTCCTGGCCGAGTCTTTCGTCGTCCTCTGGCTTGGTATGAATGTTTTTATGCTGGCCCTTCCTCAATTGCAGACGTTTATTTTCGTTATGCTTGTATTCAGCGGACATCTTACCCTTTTTGTCATACGGGAAAGGTACCACTTCTGGACATCGCGCCCGAGCAACTGGCTTATGGGTGCGCTAGCGCTAACCATGCTTTTGACTGCAAGTATCGCCTACTTCGGAATTTTTGTGCCGGCTATTAGCTGGCAGGAAATCCTCGCCCTTTTAGCTGTTAGCACAATCTTCATGTTTGTGTTGGATTATCTAAAAGGTTTTGTGTTTAACCGTTTTTAAGGGCTTGGAGAGCTGGCGTAATATTAGCACGGCGTATTATAATCATGCTTATAAACTGTGCTAAATGTTCGCTAAGACGAAGGGATAGGACCGCTATGAAAACCAATTTCCGGACAGTTATTTGCCTTCTGTTAGTAGTTGTGCTCATGCAACTATCCATTATACCCGGCGCCTACGGTGAGGAATCGGTCGGAGATGGAACCGCCAGTTCATGGGCGGTGTCCGAGATTTTGCAGGCGCAACAATATGGGCTTACCTATGACGGGATCATGAACAACTTCAAGAAGCCTATCACACGTGAGGAATTCTGCGTCATCGCTGTAAAACTTTATGAACAGGTATCCGCCAAAATGGCGGCATCCTGGCAGAATCCTTTCAAGGATACTACGAACCCGGAGGTTATTAAGGCATATAAACTCGGCATAGTGAACGGAACCGGCGGCGGGATGTTTTCTCCGGGCAACAGCATCACACGCCAGGAACTTTGCACCATGGTGCTGCGTGCGCTCAAGGCTTCAATCCCGAATCTTTCAACCACCGCACCCGCGTTGTCCGGATATAACGATACCGGAAAGATCGCGACCTGGGCCGACCCCGCCGTGCGCTTCTGTGTGAAGAACGCGATAATCAAGGGAGTGGGGACCGGATTGATAGATCCTCTCGGCAACACCACGAGAGAGCAGGGGATTGTCATCATAAAGCGTACTTATGAAAGCTTTAAAGTGCCTGACTATTCAGGCATGCCAGCCCTTGAGATCAGCAGTAATCCCAAATCCGAGTTAACTGAAAAGGATAAATTCTTAAACCTTGATCTAGAGAATCGGGTGTCGTCGCCGTATTTCAACACCGGTCTGACCCTTTATGTGGCAACCGGAGAGGGAAAGCCGGCTTCGTTCTCCGCAGCGTCCTATCCGAACTTAAGTTACGCTAGTTTACGATCTCAATTTTCACCAGCTGCGTTTCCTGGAATACACTTGGAACAGCCGATCCTTAACCTGAGCCCCATTCTTCTGAACAATATAACCTTAAAAACCGGTTTACGGTATTCAACTACACCATTTGCTTTTATTAATTCAGGCGGCGACTTGAAGCGGTACTTTGCATATAATCTGCAGTCTGCCAATGCGTCAAAGGTAGTCTGGCAGGTTGCGAAGGCTCCCTTCAATGGGTATCCAAATAATTGGAAGAAGCCAGCAGGTCTTGTGGCATCGGGTGAAGTAGCCGTTTCTACGAAAGAGTTCGCAATCGACTTTTCGAAGTTCGTTCCATCACCAACTCCGCCCGCAAACCTGTTCCAATTAGTATCAGGCCAGTTGCTGTTCAGAACCTCAAGCAGCTACCGTGAGCTGCCGAGAGAACAGCGCGTCTATTACGTCCGTGCGGTGCCTGTGGATGGATCGGGAAACTGCATCGGCGATCCGGGAGCCGGAATCCCCGTGCTATACGGCAAGCCGGTCTCCGACACGCACCTGGCTAATATCGTGCAGTCATCCTTTGAGTTATGGTACACTATTAAGCCGGGCATACCGTCTCTCAGTCCGTCCGAATTTCCAAACCTGTTCCAACATGTGGCCAACTTCATCGTTGGCGTTTCTCCGGGTAGCTCTGCCTACTATTTCCAACCGCAGAAGTTCGACCCGGGCATAACAAAGCTCACCCTGCAGGTTTCGACTGTGCCTTTCCAGGGCAAACCGGCTGAATGGGAAAAGCCAACCGGTCTCGTATACAGCAAGGAGTATGATGCCGACAAGATGCCGGCAATAGACAGCTTTAAGAACTGCCTAGCCGTCCCGTTCTCTGATTTCAGCCCCTCTAGCAGTGCTCTTGGAAAAAGCAAGATTGTTTACTATGTTCGGGCGGTTGCATTAAAACCTTCAGACTCACAACCCGGCAGGGTTGTGCCGGTGTTCAGCGACACCCGAATCATCAATTATCAGAATCCGGCTCCAATTACAATCTATCCGGTCAAAACGGTTACCGTGCCCGCCTACGCGCCCACCATGTCTTTCGAGCGCTATATTCCCGTAAGGTGGGAGGATTACGAATGGGCGCACTATTACGAAGTATTCCGTGCTCCAAGGTGGTACGAGGTCAATTTCAAGCTGAGTAAGAAGAGTGGCGGCGTCCTTTATCCTTATGTTAACTATATGATGCAGGGTATGTCTACCGACCAGTATGAAAACCAGCTGGTACCACAGTTTCTTGTTCCGGGTTCAGGGTTTAAGGTTGTGGTGAAACAGGAGGACGAATCATGGTGGGGAGATCTGTGGGACGGAATCGTCGACTTCTTCTCTTCCATCGTTAACATTATAAGTGATGTCGTCAATTGGGCGAGCACTACGTTCAATTCCTTGAAGATGGGAATTATAAACACAATAGCGGCGCATTTCCCGCTGATCCCCGATGGCTGGCGCGATGAATTAACTACAGCCCTGACCGCTCTTGCGGATTACGGTCTTGCTTCTATAGGCATACCGCCAAATATACCGAATTTCGATGAACTGACCTCAGGGGGCCTGGATTATGCTATAACGGTTGCTGCACAGGAAGCGGGTATCCCTGCAAATGCCTTGACCGATGCGGCCAAGGGCGAACTGGAGAAGCAGATTAAGAATCAGGCGTCAGCAAGTACTGCTGTAATGGGGCCTAATCCGCTGAACTGCCCGTTTATAAAGCTTGACCACAGATACCAGTACCGTCCTGCCTATGTCGATGTGAAGCTTTTTAACAACAAGGCTAAGCCGACTCCCACGGGAACGCTGCGCGTAAGAGTGGAGGACGAGAATTGGCCTTATTTCCCGGTGTACGAATATGTGACGCTCCCGGTGCCTTCACTGCAGCCCAACGAATCTATGCCTATACGGGTATATTTGAAGGAGTACATGCACAACCCCTATCCCGGTGATGTAATATGGCTGCAAAGCGATTTCTATGATATGTACTGGGGCAATAACGGCAAGAAGTGCAAATTCGATATCACTATCGGCTATAATCTACCCGATGCGAAAAGCGCTGCGCATGCCGCCGGTTTGGACAAAAACCTGGGGGAATGCATAGCGGTCTATACGTATGACAAAGCCTATGACGGTGTGTCTTTTACGGATGTGCCATGCAACGAGCACTACTACTGGCAGCAGTAAAATCGTAAACATGATTTACAAAGCGGTTTGATGCATTCCCTCACTTTGTGGGGGAATGCTTGGTTTTACTATTGAATCAGAACGCAATAGCCTAAATTAGGCACTTTAACACTTTACTTTACTAAAGCATGCTTTCAGTGTATAATACTTAAATGTTGTTATAAGTGATTGGCAAAAACACCGATAATGCACCATGTACCTTGCAGAATGCATGTATCCTACATGCGGTAATTGCCGATAGTAGATAGAGGTCGAGCCGCTATGCGACATCGATAGTCAGCGGGCCGACACCGTTTGGAGTGGTGATCTTACGTGTTGAAACTTGAAAAACTAAGTGCTGGTTTTACCGAAGATGAAGCGCGCAAACTGATAGCGAAGCCGCTGTTCGACCGCCCTGATGTCGAAGCCACGGTTCGCAACATTGTCGACCGTGTGCGCAATGAAGGCGACGCGGCGCTCTTTGAGTATACAAAGACATTCGATAAAATAGAACTTACCACCGAGACGATCAAAGTTACCCCCGAGGAGTTCGATGCTGCATATTCCCTGGTTGAAAGCGAGTTTTTGGGTGCGATCAAGCAAGCGAAAGAGAGAATCACCGCGTTTCACGTCCGTCAGAAGGAAAACTCCTGGTTTATGGTGGATGACGGGGCGTTTCTCGGGCAGCTTATAAGGCCTGTCGACAGGGCGGGTATCTATGTCCCGGGCGGCAGGGCGCCGTACCCCTCATCCGTTCTAATGAACGCCATTCCGGCGCGTGTCGCCGGCGTGGAGGAAATCGCTATGGTCGTCCCCGGTGCGATTCGACCGGAGGTGCTGGTGGCGGCGGCCGAAGTCGGCGTGACGGAGGTCTATAAAATCGGCGGCGCCCAGGCGATAGCGGCGCTTGCCTTCGGGACCGAGTCGATCAAGAAGGTGGATGTCATCTCGGGCCCCGGCAATATCTATGTAACGCTTGCAAAGAAGATGGTCGTGGGCTATGTGGATATCGACATGCTCGCCGGCCCGAGCGAGGTCGTGGTAGTTGCCGATAGCACCGCAAAGCCTAACTATATAGCGGCAGACCTGCTTGCCCAGGCCGAGCACGACCCGGATGCGACCGCCATTCTTATAACCAATTCAGAAACGATAGCCGAAAAGGTTCTAGCAGCGGTCAAACTGCAGTTGAGCAGGCTGGAGCGTAAGGAGATCGCCGAGAAATCCCTCAACGACAACGGGCGGATATTTATCGTGCCCTCGATTAACGAAAGCCTGAGGCTTGCAAACAGCATTGCCCCGGAGCATCTTGAGCTTATGATTGAAAACCCTCTAGAAGCCTTAAGCTCTATAAAACATGCGGGCGCGATATTCTTGGGCGCGTATACACCGGAAGCGGTGGGCGATTATGTCGCCGGGCCGAACCATATCCTGCCGACCGGCGGGACCGCGCGCTTCTACTCGCCACTTAGCGTCGATACGTTCCTGAAGAAATCGAGCGTACTTAATTTTTCAAAGCAGGCGCTCGGCAATGTCGCCGATGCCGCAATGACGATAGCCGAGAGCGAAGGCTTTACGGGGCACGCGAAATCCGTCAGATACCGGATGGACAAACCCGACGGGGGATTAGCATGATCCGTCCACGTCCAGAGGTCGCCTCCCTGAAGCCTTACCATGTCCCGGAGGTCAACGCGCGCATCATATTGTCGGCAAACGAGAGCCCGTACAACCTGCCGCAATCGATAATCGACGAGATAAAGGGCGAGTTTGATGCCATAGCATATAATCGCTACCCCGACCCGCTATCGCTTGAATTGCGCACGCTCATCGGGGAGCACTACGGTCTTGGGCCGGAAAAGGTCTTCGTCGGAAACGGCGGCGATGAAGTCATCCAAAATCTCTATCTCGCTTACGGCGGCGTCGGTCGCAAAGCCGTCACCTTCGAGCCGATGTTCGAAGTCTACGGGATAACCGGGCGCATGACCGGTACCGAGATGATAACGATACTGCGCTCACCGGACGATTTGACCGCCGAGAAAGTCCTGCCGCACGCTTATATGATGGACGCGGCGCTCATATTCCTGTGCTGCCCGAATAATCCGACCGCGGATGTAGTCTCTCTTGAGGCGATAGAGGCGCTTCTTAGAATCACAAACGCGCTGGTCGTTGTCGACGAAGCGTATGCCGAATTCAGCGGGCAAACGGCGCTCCCGCTTCTTGCGAAGTACAAGAATCTCGCGATTCTACGAACGTTCTCAAAAGCGTTCTCCCTGGCTGGGTTACGGGCCGGGTATCTGCTTGCAAGCGATGAGGTCATCGAGAATCTGTTAAAGGTAAAGCTGTTCTTTAACTTTAATAAATTATCGCAGGTAATCGCCCGGATAGCGTTCTCTCACAGACCGTTATTCGAAGAGAAAATAAAGGCTATATTGGCCGATCGAGATCGTTTGTTAGTAGAGATGAAGAAGCTGGAAGGCATCGAGGTGTTTCCAAGTCATGCGAATTTCATCCTCTTCAGGACGAAAAAACTGGCCGCAGAGGTCTGGCAAGGATTACTCGATCGCGGTATCCTAATCCGAAACACCAGCAACCAGCTGCTTCTCGAAAACTGCCTCCGTGTAACGGTCGGCACACCCGAGGAGAACGAAGAGTTTATAAGAGCGCTTAGCGAAGTAACCGTTATCTGATCCGGAGGATATGATGGACAGAAGAGCCGAGATTGTAAGGGAAACCAAGGAGACGAGAATCCGGGTTGAGCTAAACTTGGACGGCCAGGGGAATGTAGAGGTCGCGACCGGGATACCGTTCTTCGATCACATGCTCTCGATGGTCGGCAAGCACGGGCTCATCGACCTTGATATAGCGGCCGAGGGCGACCTTGAAATAGATGGCCACCATACGGTCGAGGATGTCGGGATATGTCTCGGCCAGGCGTTAAAGGACGCACTTGGCGACCGCAAGGGGATTCGCCGCTATGGCAGTAGCCTTATGCCGATGGATGAGACGCTTGCGCTCGTTGCAATGGACATCAGCGGCAGGCCGTACCTCGTCTACGATGTCGACCTGCCCGTCGAACTAATCGGAACGTATGATACCGCGTTGACGGTCGAGTTCTTGCAGGCCTTCACCACAAATGCGGGGATAACCCTGCATGTGAAGATGATGGCCGGAAAAAACGCCCACCACATGGTCGAGGCGATCTTCAAAGGCCTCGCAAAAGCCCTGCTGGAAGCAGTAGATATCAACCCAAGGATTGCAGATGTAATCCCTAGCACCAAGGGAATGCTGGAGTAAGTGCAGCGATTAGCGAAGAGCGATTAGCGATTGGTGTGGGCTGAGAGAGTGGGCATCTACCATTAGCCACAAGCTAGTATGTGTAGATAACGAGGTAATAACTGATGAGGGTACTCGTTATGCCAATCCCTAGTCGCTAATCGCTAGAAGGGATGGAAGTATTGATAGCGATAATCGATTACGGGATGGGAAATTTAAGGAGCGTCGAGAAGGCGTTCGAGAAGCTCGGCTTTGAGGTCGCCGTCTCCGCCGATCCCGGATTTATAAATAACGCCAGGGGAGTAGTGTTGCCGGGCGTTGGCGCGTTTGCGGACTGCATGGCAAACCTTAAGACCGCCGGTCTTGAAGGCGCCGTCCATGATAGCATCAACAGCGGAAAACCGTTTCTCGGCATCTGCCTCGGTCTGCAGCTTCTCATGGAAGAGGGCGAGGAGGACGGCATCCATAAAGGCCTTGGCGTTTTTAAAGGCAGGGTGCGCCGGCTTCCCGAAGGGCAGAAAATCCCGCATATGGGCTGGAACCAGGTAAAATATGCGAACAAACCGCCCATCCTCGAAGGCGTTCCCGAGGGGTCGAATTTTTACTTCGTTCACTCGTATTACGTAGATCCGTCCGATACGGGTATCATAGCTACGGTTACCGATTATGGCTTTGAATTTACATCCAGCATCTGGTCTGATAATGTCTTCGCCGTCCAATTCCACCCTGAAAAGAGCGGCGATGTGGGTCATAAGGTGCTTGAAAACTTTGGGAGGTTATGCAAGTGATAATTTATCCAGCCATCGATATCATGGGCGGCAAATGCGTGCGCCTCTACCAGGGACGGGCGGATAAGGCGACGATTTACGCCGACAACCCCGCCGACATGGCCGTAAAGTGGCAGGATGAGGGTGCGCAGTTTTTGCACCTTGTCGACCTCGACGGTGCGTTCCAGGGCTCGCCGCAGAACCTCGCCGCAATAGAAAATATCGTAAAGACCGTCAAGATTCCCGTGCAGCTGGGCGGGGGACTCCGGACTATCGAAGATTTGGATAAGGTGTTTGCGACCGGCGTTACCAGGGCGATTCTTGGCACTTCGGTAATAACCGACCCCGAACTGGTGAAAGCCGCATGCGCCAAATATCCGGGGAAAATCGTTGCCGGGCTCGATGCGCGGGGCGGCAAAGTATCGATAAAAGGCTGGGTCGAGGATACCGATATTTTCGCAACGGATGTCGCCATGCAGCTTGAAGTGTACGGCGTCAGCAGGATAGTTTATACCGATATTATGATGGACGGAGCCCAGACCGGCGTAAACATCTTCGCTACAGAAGAACTCGCTGAGAATATAAGTATTCCGGTAATCGCATCTGGCGGCGTTTCGTCTTTAAGCGATATCCGCCAATTGAAACCGCTGCAGGAATCAGGCGTTGAAGGTGTTATCATCGGACGCGCGCTCTACGAGGGTAATTTCACGCTCGCCGAAGCGATAGAGCTTGCGAGGTGGGATAATGCTCACGGTTAGGGTTATCCCTTGCCTCGATGTCCATGGCGGAAGGGTCGTAAAGGGCGTAAACTTCGTGAACTTAAAGGACGCCGGCGACCCGGTCGAGCTGGCCTCGGTTTATGATAAGGCCGGTGCAGACGAGCTGGTGTTTTTAGATATAACCGCCTCACACGAGCAGCGCGACACCATATTCGACGTCGCCTCTCGTACCGCCGAAGAGGTCTTCATCCCCTATACGGTCGGCGGCGGGATCAAATCAAGCGATGATATACGGCGCATGCTCTCGACCGGCGCCGATAAGATTTCGATGAACAGCGCGGCGGTAAGAAACCCCAAGGTAGTCCGGGAAACGTCGCGGCGTTACGGCTCGCAATGCATCGTCGTGGCTATCGACGCGAAAAGCGCCGGGCCGGATAAATGGGAGGTCTACGTAAACGGCGGTCGCGTTCCGACCGGAATCGACGCCGTAGAGTGGGCCAAAAAAGTTGAACAACTGGGCGCGGGAGAAATCCTTTTGACCAGCATGGGCAGGGACGGCACGAAAGATGGCTACGACCTGCCGCTTACCAAGGCGATTTGCGATGCGGTCAACATACCGGTCATCGCTTCGGGCGGCGCGGGAAACCTCGAGCACTTTGCTGAAGTCGTGGTTGAAACGGGTGCCGACGCGGTA
>NZ_JBTSLF010000036.1:0-18620 GCF_054640775.1 Candidatus Aquicultor sp.
CATGATATTTGCAAACAGCACGCGGTTTTCGCCTGCGGGTCCTATCGCGGCGACGCTGCCCTTATCCATCAAAGCGGACATCGTTTCAAGCGTGTCGTTTCCCCAGAGCCCTGAAGCATCGTGAATACCGGCACCCATCTCCGTTACCTGGATATAGACGGGATGAGGGCTTTCTCCGGTGATCATAATCGCATCAAGACCCGCTGCTTTGATTTTGTGGGCAAACAGGCCCCCGCAGGAGGAATCATAGATTGTCTTGGTCAGCGGACTTCTGGACACGACCGACATCCTGGCCGACGTCGGTGAGGGCGTGCCGCATAATGGACCGACAGCAAATATCAGCGGCATCTCGGGTGAAAACGGGTGCAACCCAAAGTAATCACGCATCAAGCGAACGCCAAGACCTCTGCCGCCGAGATACTCATAGAGCATCTCGGCCGGGATGTCCTCCCGAACCGCGCAACCGCGGCTTAGATCGATTTTTAGGATTTTGCCGGTCCACCCGAACATTTTTTCCCCTCCGTACCTAATACAGATGTTAGCAGGAGCGTTCGATGCGGGTCAAACCGGGGCTCGTCATCGGAGCCTCGAAACCCAGCATCTATTGCCCTAAAGCAATATAATCTACCTGGTCGATCGCTAAAGAGCCGCGAATTAGAGCCGATGGGTAGTATTAACCAACTTATCGGGAGTTATACGTGGATCCAAATAAATTCGATGGCACAACAAGACTTCTTTCAGTAAAGGGCAGGCTTTTTGTCTTGCTCGTTGTCATGCTGCTCCCCTTTATCATCTTTTCCACATATAAGGCGCTCGACATAAATAAGCGACTTGAAGAAGAGACGAAGACCGAGAGCCTAAAACTCGCGCAGAATGTCGCCCACGATATCGACGAGTATATTATCTCGACCGGTGAAGCACTGATTCCTATCGCCGAAAATGAAAACGTACGTGCGCAAAACTACCCCAAGGTTAGAGCCCTTCTGCAAACGATCGTGCCTAAGTATCCGTTCTACAACGTTATCCTTTTTGTAGACAATGATGGGAATATTCGTGCTGCTGCCGCTTCCGGGGCAATGACGAATAGCGAGGATGCTAAAAAGGTAAACGTGCGCGATACGGTCTGTTACGTGAGGTCGATACGCTCAGACGGCATGGCCGTCGGTGATTTCATTTACAGCCGCTTGACGGGAATCCCCGTAGTCCATGTCACGTATCCGGTCCACGACTTCGCCGGGAAAAGAATCGGCTTTATCGCTGCAGCGTTCGACCTGACGAAAATACAGAACAAGCTCATGCAGACGCGAATCTCACAGGGTACGGTTATCAGCGTGCTGGATGATAAGGGCGTTGTTATCGCGCGGAGCGCTGATGCTAAATCATGGGTCGGCAAAAATCTTTCGCACGAGACATTCTATACATCGATGCTCGGGAAAACCTCGGGAACATCTAAGCTAAAGCAGCCCGATGGTATAACAAGGATTTCCGGCTTTACGATTGCATCCAAGGTACCATGGTTTGTTAGAGTCTGCGTCGACGAGCGATTCATCCAAAAAGAAGTCACACGGGAACTCACTAATCATTTCGCGCTGTTCGTTCCGCTGCTGCTAGTTGCCCTGCTTGGGTGGCTCTGGATCGGAAGGGATGTTAACAGGCTTCATAAGATGACCGAGCGCCTGAGCCTTATCGACCCGCTTACCGAGCTATGGAACTACCGAAAGCTCTCTCAGAACCTGGAACAAGAACTCATCCGCGCACGGCGCTATAAAGAGCCGTTGTCGTTTATCATGATAGATATCGACTATTTCAAACACTACAACGACAACAACGGTCACCAATTAGGAGACGAGACGTTACGCACGGTCGCCATGGCTATACGCAGCGCGGTTAGAGATACCGACCATGTATACCGCTATGGCGGCGAGGAAATGTGCGCGGTGTTGCCCAATACCGGTCAGGAAGGCGCGGCCGTAGTCGCCGAGCGTATTAGGACCAAGGTCGAACAAACAAGCTTCCAGGGAGAAGCAAAACAGCCGGCCGGGAAACTGACAGTCTCTCTCGGCGTGGCGACATATCCGTTCCATTCTATCTCTAAGAACGGCCTCATACACAGTGCCGATGTCGCCCTGTATAAAGCAAAAGAGAACGGTAGAAACCGGGTCGAGACATGTTGCACTGACGGCACATCCTATGAGCCGAAAGCCGCCTCATGTTAAGCCACCGGCACATCCGCTTATCCGATCACATCAAAGTCGTGGCCGATTCCTTCGGCCTTAGCTTTATCGAGAAGCATCCTTGCGGTTGCAATATCTTGTATCGCTAGTCCCGTGGAATCAAAGACAGTTATCTCATTGCCCGTGCGTCCCCGTTTTGCTCCCGTTACGATTTCGCCGAGTGTTGCATAGATGTCCACTTCTGCAAAGAATCCTCGCTTGATCGCTACGTTGAGCTCACCGCTGTGCTTTGCCTGCGCGATATCATCAACGACTACTTTTGCATCGGCTAATATTCTGGGATCGAGTTCCTGCTTGCCGGGCGCGTCTGCCCCTATTGCGTTGATATGGGCGCCCTCTTTCACCCACTCCCGCTTCACGATGAATTCCCTGGATGGGGTCGTAGTACAGACTATATCGCAGCCCGCCGCGGTCTCGATTGAGGCCGATTCGATAGGCAGACCAGGGAAATCGGCTTGGCACCCTTCTACATCTTCTTCATGCAGGCTCCATATGTATATCTTTTCAAACTTGAAGTAATTAAGCAGTGCAAGCAACTGGGTTTTTGCTTGTACGCCCGCCCCGACAAGTCCTACTGTCGTTGAGTCTTTTCGTGCAAGGTACTTCGCGGCCACTCCCCCGGCGGCGCCCGTCCTGTAGCCCGTTATCTGTGTCGCATCCATAATGGCGAGTGGAAAACCGGTTTTCGGGTCGTTAAGCACGAGCATCGCCATCACAGTCGGCAACCCCTTACCGGGATTGCCCGGGTATACGCTCACCCATTTCAGACCGGCGGATTTTTCGACATACGCCGGCATTGCCCTAAAATCACCACTGTAGTGCTTTAAGTCGAGGTAGAGTTTCGGTGGCATAACGGCTTTTCCAAGCCCATACTCTCGAAACGCAGTCTCCACCGCCTCCAGGGTATGTGGCATATCGATAATCTTCTTTATGTCAGACGCTGTAAGCAAACGAGTCTTCAATCTCTGCCCATCCTTGTTTTTCTCTGCTCATCATTGTTTATATTATACGTTTAGCCCCAGCATAAACAAACCCTCTAGGAGCCAGAAGCTAGGCTTTTTATTGTACTTCCCGGAAGAAGTGGCCGGTGGTTGTCTCGGCGGCTGGGAAGAGGCGGTCGGCTTTCTTGAGAACCGGGGTGATATCATCCACTCCCGCCGTTATAAGGTCGACGGCCTCGCGGTAAAGCCTGGTGATAGAGCCCGCCGCTTCCGGCTCGTAGCGGTTTAGCAGAAGTCGCATCGAGCGGATACCTGCGTGTATGAGATTGGCCGTGTTGGGAAGCATGTTGAGTTCCCGTGAGTTGTAGATGTGCGAGCGGCACTTTGTATCCTGTTCGACCGGGAACTTAAAGCCTTTTTCATCCTCGATATAAAAACCGCGCATCGAACAGAACTCACAGCTTTTCTTGGATGCGCTCGGTACGCAGTGCTCGGCGGTCATTACTTCGAGCCAGCCGTGGACCAGGACCTCGGTGTCTACGTTGACGGATTTTGATATTGTGGCGACCTGGTCGAGGGTCAGCTCGGATGACAGGCATATCCTAGAAGCACCGTGATCCCTGAAATACCGGGTGCTTACCCTGTTGAAGTTGTTGATACGGTAATCGAGAAACAGCGGTAACCCCAGATCACGAACCGCATGAAACATCCCAAAGTTATCGATGAGCAGCGCGTCTAAGAACTCTTTATTGGATTCTATGAGCGTGAGCAATGCGGCTACTTCGCCCTGGTGGACTATGTTGCCGGTGGCCAACGCCATCTTTGCACCCTGCTTGACGGCTATTTCTGAGAGCTTTGAAAGGTCAAGGCCTTCCTGTCGTGAAAAGCCGGGCCTCACATAGAGCCAGTCAGCACCGTTTTGGGCGGCCTGAACCGCCTGTCCCGGTGAACTCACATCAACCGCAAGAAGCGGCTTCTGGGGCTTTTTGGTGCGCTCTGGGCGCATCAAGGCATCGAGTTCGTCCTGCGCTTTTTTGGGTGCTACCCGTGTTCGCCGGTATGCTTTGATTCTCTCGGCATCAAGTCTCTCGACCAGGGTGCGCCTGAGGTCATTGAGCTTTCCAAGGGGAACCATCACACCGGGACCGAGTGAAATATCCCATGATTCGACCTCATAGATAGTATTGCCGAGCCTGTTCAGCTGGGCGATAACGTCGTGGTCGGCGAGGGTTCTTTTCTCACCCTTTTCGGCATTGAAATCGCTTATCACTTCGGCTCCCTGCCCGCCGTAAGCCGGGTTTACGTGCGCTTTTAGCTGTATAGGTTTTCCTATCTCGATAAATGCGGACATCTCGACCGGCACCCGCTTAGATATCCCACCCTTTATCGACTCTCTTGCGGTTTTAATAAGCCGCTCGTTATATATTCTAAAAACCCTATCGCCAGTGTTGATCTTATGTCGTTTTTCTTTTAGGACGATTACCGCCTTCGACCCCTCGGGGGCACACTCGACACGCTTGTCGGCAACAAGCAACTCGTCGACTTTTGCTTTGACCCTGCCGCCACGGCTAACCCACACCTCGATCTCGTCGCCGACGCACAGCTCGTGTTTCAGCTGCAGGCCTAGTTTGCCCGTATAGACATCCAGGTAGGTCACCCTTCCTATGAGCATGCCGCGGTCGCTCGGCCTATCGAAACTCATGAGGCGGCTATCGCGAATATCCTTGAAATATCCCTCGGTAAAGCCGCGGCTGAATACTTCTTTGAGTTCGTTTATCTCTTCATCGGATACGGCGTACGAATCGGGGTCGCGCAGGTACCTGTCGATTGCATTTCTATATACGCGCACGACGGTCGCCACATACTCGGGCGATTTCATACGCCCCTCGATTTTGAGCGCTTTTACACCGGCTTTCGCCAATTCGGGTATCAGCTTGATGCCGCTTAAATCCTTCGTGCTTAAGACGTGCTTGCCCGGCGTCGGCCAGACTTCTTCGCGCGAACCCGCGACCGAAAGGCTGTAGCCTAAGCGGCACGCCTGCGGGCACATCCCGCGGTTACCGCTTCTGTTTCCCACCATACTGCTGAAGAGACATTGACCGGAGTATGAGAAACAGAGGGCGCCGTGGATGAACGTCTCTATTTCAACAGTGGTCGAACCGCATGTTTCGGCGATTTCGCCTATCGATAGCTCGCGCGCCAGGGTAATACGGTTGGCTCCCTGCTCTTCGAGAAACTTCACCATCTCCACGTTGTGCGTGTTCATCTGGGTGCTTGCGTGCACGCGCATCTCGGGCAAGAGCTGCTTTACCAGTTTAAAAACGCCCCAGTCCTGAATGATGACCGAATCAGCGCCCGCGTTATTGATTTCTGCAAGGCTCTCGACGGCGGAGGGCAGTTCTTCGTCAGAGATAATCGTATTGAACGCGACATAGACCTTGGTCCCCCGAAGGTGGGCATCGCGTACTGCGTCTCTTAGTTCGTCGATTGTGAAGTTGCCGGCCTGACGGCGTGCACTGAATTTCTCAACGCCCAGGTAGATGGCATCCGCCCCGCTGTTGAGCGCGGCGTCAAAGGCCGTTCTGTTGCCCGCCGGTGCCAGAAGCTCAAGTTTATTATCCAATTGTTCACTCTCTCTATTTTCAACCATAGTTTAATCCACAATAATCCAAATAATTTCTTTCCGGAATCAGATTATACTATGATACCCCATACTTCCAACTTCCTGGTGAAATACTGCGCTTTATCCCGATATGTGAGAAAAACTAGCCGATAGTGTGGGTCAGTTAGACACCATTTAGGGAATATTTAAGAACAAGATAAAGAGAACAATAAAAAGAACATATGCATGAGGGTCATTATTAGGGTTTCTTATGGATTTCGATGAAAGAGTGATGCGGTTTGAAGAAATTCGTCTTTCTTACAGTTCTTGGACTATTCTTAACAGTGTTTCTTGCAAACAGTTTTGCCGGTGAGGCGAACCAATTCGTAAGAGTAGAAAACAATGCCTTATTAAAACAGGCGCAACGCTCATATATCCTGGCCAATGACGGTGCTGTCCTTACCAGGCTGTACCTTGAGAACCGGGAGGATGTTCCGCTTCAGAATGTTCCTCCGGTCGTACAGAAAGCGTTTATCGCAATCGAGGATGAGCGCTATTACCAGCACAAAGGCGTCGATGTTTATGGAATCGCGCGGGCGGTCGTCACAGATCTCAAACACCGGCAGATAGTCGAAGGCGGAAGCACGATTACGCAGCAGTATGTTAAAAACAGCATCGGCTCTA
Source organism: Candidatus Aquicultor sp. (assembly GCF_054640775.1). NCBI lineage: Bacteria > Bacillati > Actinomycetota > Candidatus Aquicultoria > Candidatus Aquicultorales > Candidatus Aquicultoraceae > Candidatus Aquicultor > Candidatus Aquicultor sp. The sequence continues at coordinate 6,462 of NZ_JBTSLF010000036.1, forward strand.
AAGACCGCACCCTCACTCGAAAAATGCGCGAAGCCGTCATGGCGGCGCGCCTGGAGCAGAAATACTCGAAGCAGCAAATACTCGAAGCATACTTGAACACGATTTACTTCGGCCAGGGCGCTTACGGTATAGAGGCTGCATCTGAGGTGTTCTTTGGGAAGAAGTCGTACCAGCTGACGCTCGCCGAGGGCGCATTGCTGGCGGGCGTGACGAAATCGCCAGAGAATTTTTCTCCCTATAAAAATCTAAAAAATGCGCTGAGCAGGCGGGCTACGGTATTGGACCGTATGGCAAGCCTGAAGCTTATCACAAAGCATGAGGCCGATCAGGCGAAAGCCACTCCCCTGCGCGTCGCCGCGCTTAGGCAAGAGCCGGTCTCCGCGCCGTACTTCGTAGAATACGTTAAGCAGGCGCTTATAAAAGAATATGGTGTTAACAAGGTGTTTAAGGGCGGACTGCGTGTGCATACTACACTCAGCTGGAGAGCGCAGAGAATCGCCGAGCGGGCGGTCGCGAAGCGCCTCTACCTTCGCAAGGACCCGCAGGCCGCACTGGTATCCATCAATCCGAAAAACGGCTATATCGTGGCTATGATCGGCGGACGCAACTTTCAACACATCAAGTATAACCTCGCGACCCAGGGAAAACGGCAGCCGGGATCGTCATTTAAACCGTTTGTCTTGATTACGGCGCTTAAACAGGGCTACGGCCCAAACGATACTTTCGATTCGTCCTCGCCCCAGACGATTCGCATTTCGCGTAACCCGTATGATGAACCGTGGACCGTGCACAATTGCGAGGGAAGCGGGCACGGGATGATGACCCTGCGAGAAGCGACGGTTCACTCGGTAAACGCCGTTTATGCAAATCTTACCGTAACGGTGGGACCGGATAATGTGGTCGAGACCGCTCATCAAATGGGTATCACTACGCATTTGGACCCCTATCCTTCACTTGGTATAGGTGGTCTTACGGTCGGCGTTTCTCCACTTGAGATGGCCTCCGCATACGCAACGCTGGCTAACGGGGGCGTCCATATTCCACCGACCTCGATTATAAAGATCGTTGATTCTGAGGGCACGACCATCAAACAGGCAAAGCCGGTGGGCACACAGGCAATCAGCGCCGAAATCGCAAACAGGGCTATCGATATTATGCAGGGCGTTGTCCAGCGGGGTACCGCCACGCGTGCCAATATCGGCAGGCCCGCTGCGGGAAAGACGGGTACAAATGGGGAGTATCGCGATGCCTGGTTTGTGGGCTTTACCCCGAATCTGGTAACAAGCGTGTGGATGGGGTATCCGCAGGCGCAGGTGTCGATGTACAATGTCCACGGCAGCAGGGGTTTCGGCGGTATCATCCCGGCTTCGATCTGGCACTCGTACATGGGGCAGTTCCTGAGCGGCACACCCGTGCTCGACTTTACCCCGGCCCGTTGGCCGGGGAACCAGGCGAAAAAGGCGTCTTCGTACTCGGGAGGTAAACATGCCGCAAATTTTTCCGGAAGTGGCTCAAACGCCTCCAAAAGGAGGTCACTTCAACACATCACGGCGACGCAGCAGCCAAACCCGACTCTACAACCAGGCACAACCCAGGGCATACAGCAAACACCCCAAACGCCACAAACGGTGGTAACGCCGACGAACCCGCCGACAACGGCGGCACCCCCTGGGACGGCGACTAATCCGCCCACTTCAGGTCAAGCGGAATCTACAGGTCACTAAATCCTTGATGGTAAGCCTCTGACGCTAAGCTGTGACGTGTTCTGCTTGTTCTTTACAGGTGGGTAGTTTTGGCTGTCAGTATCCTTGTTCTCGCCGAATCGAACGCCGCATATTCGTGCGAGTCGTCAAGTTCCATTATGTGGATTTTGAAGCCGTACCTGTGCTTCAAGGCAAGAAGAATCAAGTAATCGGCCAGCCACGGGTTCTTTGGAAGGAGCGGACCGTGCAGGTAGGTGCCGAAGGCGTTCCGGTAGCGGCACCCTTCCCACTGCGAAGAGCCATCGTTACCAAAGCCGTTTATCACCTTTCCGAGCGGTTTGCCGTGTTCGCCCAGAAATGTTTTTCCACTATGGTTTTCAAACCCCACGAGTTTCGACCCCCGTTTCTTTGGTACATGCACCTTGTGTGCGCCCGTGAAGCTTGCCATGGGCTCGGAGCAATCCACTAGAACGTTGCCGATCATGCGCTGATCGCCGGCCTCGGTATAGGCATCGAAGACCCCTATGCCGGGTAACTCTACGCCATCCTTGGTTTTAAAATAATGGCCGAACAGCTGGTAAGCGCCGCAGATTGTGAGCGCGCATACATTCTGCTCGATTGCTTCTTTTATCTGGGGACCTTTCGAGAGTAAGTCATCCGATATTAAGTGTTGGGACCTGTCCTGGCCGCCGCCCATAAATATGATATCCGCTTGTGAGAGGTCAAGGCGATCGCCTTTTTTGCTGTCGATGACCTCGGCTTGTATGCCGCGCCATCTGCAGCGCTTGACGATCGAAAGGATATTGCCGTAGTCCCCGTATAGGTTCATTGCATCCGGGTAAAGGTGAAACAGGTTGATTTTCATGCCGCCTCCTCCTCCCAGAATCCGCCGACCGCTCCCCTTTTAGTCAGGTAATTGCGCAACTGCAGCATGCCGGTGTATGTGGTCATCACATAGAGCGTCTCATTTTCGGGGGTATGCCTGCACGCATGTTCGAAAGCTTGCTCGATGGTACCGATCGTCGTTATCTTTCGGGTATCGAAATCCTCATACTTCAAGCGCAGCGCCATATCGGCGGCCCTGATACCCGATACAAAGATGTTATGCGCAACGAGCCGCAGTGGCGTTATATCCGCATCCCATATCCACGACACGTCGGTACCGTCCGCAAAGTTGTCGTTAAGCACCAGCATAAATGTGTGGGCGGCCTGGTCCGTGCTTAAGGTCTCGGCTATCTGTGTCAAACCGATCGGGTTTTTAACCAGAAGCAGGTAAATCTCCATGTTATCAACGGATAGCTTCTCCATCCTGCCAAAAGCGGCCTCTGAGGCATCGAGGCTTTGCCCGATCGTGTCGATACCGATCCCTAAGGACCGTGCAATCGAGAACGCCGCCAGCGAATTGTAGACGTTGTAGATGCCGGATACGTTTGACGAAACAGCAAGACTTCCACTTTGATCCGCCAACAAGTATGACGAATTCTTGATCCCGTAGAGGGTTATTCCCTTTGCCTCGTAGTGAGGGTCGGGTCGCTTAGAGCTGCAGTTGGGGCAATGGTAAATGCCGAGATGGCCGTAGTATCTCCGGTCGAATACCAGCCCGGCCCCACACAGCAAGCAGTCGTTGCTATCCATGGACGCTCTTGATTTAGAAGTGTAGGTCGCATCGTTTAAGCCGAAGAACACGGCACTATTCTTGCCATTGATCCTTCCGGAAAGTGAGGCGACAAGCGGGTCGTCCGCATTGAGCAGTATGGTCGAATCGCTGAGAGCGCTCATCGAATCGACGATTACGGTGGCGGTTTTATCAAGTTCGCCGTAACGATCGAGCTGGTCTCTAAAGAGGTTGGTTACGAGGACAACCTTTGGGTTGATGCTTTTGACGGCGTCTTTCATCGTAGCCTCGTCGATTTCAAAGAGGCCGATGTCGCCAAGCGGCGTACCGAAGAGAGTGGATTGCTCTATCAGCGCTGATGCGACTCCCCGCATTAGGTTCGACCCGGTGCGGTTGTGTATGACCCCGTACCCTTCGTTCTTCAGAATCGACGACAGGTACTTTGAGGATGTTGTCTTGCCGTTGGTTCCCGTTATGATAATCGAGCCGTAGCGCAATTTGCCCGTTATCTTTATTATGAGGTTCGGGTCGATTCGCAACGCTACAAGCCCCGGGTAGGACGAGCCTCCGCCAAAGCTAAAAAGCCTGCTCAAAAGGATTAAAAGTTTTCCTGTGATAACTGCGATAAACTTCATCTGGTTACCACATCTACCCGTTTTAACTTCTTTTAACCCTCAAAAGCCCTGACGTTGTAAGGACACTGACACCGTTATTCTCGAGTTTATCGAGGAAGAGGTTCATGCCGATAGCGTCACTGGCTATATGCCCGGCGACTATTAAATTCAGATGATGTTCGCTAGCTTTTTTGCGAAGCTTGTCGCTGAAGTGCATACCGACGATCGTGCCCACTCCGGCGTTGGCAAGCCGCTCTATCGCCGCTTCAGGACCCTCTGTACCGCCGGTCATATCTACGACGATTTTGCCGGGACGTTTACCGGGATCACCGACGATGATTGCCGGGCCTGAACTATTTAAGGCCGCATCCTTGTATTCCGGGACCTCCTTGAGAGCCTTTACTATATCGCCCATGGTCGACGGCTCCTTCTCATCCAGGTAGCTCTGGACGAAATCTGTGACCAGGTTATCGCACGGGGTGTGGGAGTTCATAAAACAGAAGCCGAGCAACCGCGCCGCATCTACCGCGCGGTTGTGGTTGATCGGCATCAGGCCGCGGCGCACCTCGGTCATGCGCTCCCCTATCAAGTCATCGCCAACATTGATCGGAACGCCGTATTTCGCCCATATATCTGCTTGCATTGCCATCACATCGGCCAACGCCGCCAGCGCTTTACCTTCGGGGTGGTGGGCAAGCACAAGGTCTATCTTCTCGCCTTTTTCTCGCAGTCTATCCGCCAGCACGACCTCTTGAGTTTCCATATCGATACCCGCTATGAGGCCGTTGATCTCGGCATCGGGGTCGCCGGTAAGCATCCTTGTGTCCGAGTAAGGATTGCTCAGCTCATCTACGTCGAAGAACTCTTTTTCGTCGTCTTTTAAGCCTTCATACTGCTCGGTCTTTTTTCCCAGCACCCTCTCGATTTCGGCTTCGCCGCGTGGGTCGTGGTGGATTCCAACTTCAATCGCCAGGTCGTAAATCGCGCGGAACTTCATCATCCTTCTACCTCCAGTCGTCGCTTCCACTTCGCATCATTATCAACATTCGCAGTTCGCTACTGCCGTATCGTAATAAGTATCTTTGCACTATCGGGATACATATGGATTCCCCTGGATGGAGAATCTTAAAAGCATATCGGTGCCGGCCGAGATACCGATTCTCGGGCTTTTGTGTATTGAGATATCCTGCGTCATACCACCGGTGATGAAAAGGCCGCCCCTCTGGTTCACCATATCCGTACCGTTATCGTTTATATCCACCTTCAGGGCTTTTGTCAGCTTTCCGGGGCCGTTGGTCAGGTCAATCATCTTCTTTACGGGGCGGTTATGCATCATAAGCTCAATACCCGACAGCGGCTCGACCGCGCGCAGCAAGACTGCGCCGGCACGGCCCTCCTCCCCCGTGACGACATTGAGCAGGTAGTGCACGCCGTAGTTGAGGTACACATATGCCCTGCCTGCACGCCCGAACATTATCGCATTTCGGGGCGTCATGCCCCTGCACGCGTGGCTGGCGGGGTCGCCCTCACCGAAGTAGGCTTCGACTTCGACGATTTTGGCCGCCATAGGACCCTGCGGCGTTTCGCGGACTAGCAGCCGTCCAAGAAGATCGACCGCCACGGTATCGGCCGCGCGCTCGTAGAATCGTACCGGTAACGGAGCGTATGTTTTGTTTGCGGTTGTATTCAAGGTTTTATTAGTGGACATCGGTAAGAAATTATAGCATAAAGTGATGGTGAAACGGTTCTTATCGTTGTTTGCGCAGCATACGTCGTATTTCATCGACTTTGTAGGTATTAAGAACGTCTTCTTTAGTGAGCCAGCCGCGTTGGGCTGTGGCGACGCCGTATTCCATATAGAGCATATTGCCGGCGACGTGGGCATCGGTGTCGATGGCGAACTTGCAACCGTAAACGTCTCTGGCTTCCCGCAAGTAGTCGTCTTTCAAGTCGAGCCTGTTGGGATATGCGTTAAGCTCCAAAAATGTGCCGGTAGCGGCTGCGGCCTTAAACACCTCGTGCAAATCGATATCATAAGGCGGGCGTTGTCCGAGAATCCTGCCGGTCGGGTGCGCGATGATGTTGACGTAGGGGTTTTCTATAGCCCGCACCATACGCCTTGTAAGCTGTTCTTTTGATTGCCGGAAGCCACCGTGGATCGAGCCTATCACCACATCGAGCTTGCGCAATACCTCCGGCCCGAAATCGACTTCCCCATCATTATCGATATTCGTCTCCATACCGGTAAGAATCTCTATGTCGTCATATTTCTCTTTGAGTTCGCCGATCGCTTCTAATTGTTCCTGAAGCTCTTCTTTTGTTAGGCCGCCCGCAATACGCAATTTCTCGGCGTGGTCGGAGATGGTTACGAATGTATAGCCCAGGCTACGCGCCATCTCCACCATCGCTTCAATATCGTTTATGCCGTCGCTCCACTTCGTATGAACGTGAAAATCGCCCTTTATGTCCTCATGCTGGATAAGCCGCGGCAGGCTTCGGCGCATCGCCGCCTCTATCTCGCCTTTATCCTCTCGGATCGTTGGTGGGGGCGTTTCCATATCGAGAGTACTGTATACCTCTTCTTCAGTACGCCCCCCAAGTCTTCTATTGGTATCCGATTCAAGGACACCGTACTCGTTTATCTTCAGACCCCGTTTCTTAGCGATATCCCGTAGGTGGATATTGTGCGGTTTGGAGCCCGTAAAATACTGGAGCGCCGCACCGTACTGGTTGGGGGCCACCACGCGCAAATCGATCTGCAGCCCGTTTTTTACGATAATACTGCTCTTTGTCTCACCGGTTGCCAGGATATATGCAACCTGCGGCAGTGTCGTGAAGTATTCCATTACCTTGAGCGGTTGGTCGCTCGATGCAAGAAGATCGATATCGCCGACAGTCTCTTTCATGCGGCGCAAGCTTCCCGCAGTGCTTGCCCGGTCTACAAAAGACTGTTGAGCGAGTAAATCAACGACTTCGTGGGCTATCGGATAGGCCTGCGAGAGGAGAATACGCTCGTGCATCTTATCGTATTGATGGATTCCCCGGAGGATATTTTCCTCAGTCTTACGGCCAAACCCCGGAATATGCTCTATTTTGTGTTCCGCAATCGCGTTTACAAGCTCATCACGGTTGGAGATTCTGAGGGTGTCGTAAATCTTTTTTGCCTTTTTAGGGCCGATGCCGGGGATGACCATAAGCTCGGGGAGCGACTCGGGGATTTTTTCGCGCAGCTCTTCATAATACGGGAGACGACCTGTCGCTATGAGTTCCTCCAGACGAAGGGCGGTATGGCTTCCAACACCCGGGATCTCGTCAAGTGCTTTGACGCCACCCTCGCGGTAGATATCCGTAATAGGCCTGGTAAGGCCGCGGACGCTTGCGGCGGCTTTGTGGTAGGCGCGCACCCTGAACGTGGTTTCACCGAGAATATCCAGCATATCGCCGATCTCATCGAGGATTTCAGCAACCCGCTCGTTGGTCAGTTCGCCTTCACCCTGGGCTCTTTGTTCCATCTCGTTCTCAACATCCAATCCTTTAGATCGCCGCTTACCCCGAGTTTTCTCAACGGTAAGTGCGGCTTTATTTTGTCTGCTACCTAAAGGATACCCGTTTTTGGGACTTGAGATTCAAGTGTTCAGCTTGAAGTAGTGAACGTCTTGCCGTCTCTGTGGCAGAGAAGTTGCGCTACGTGGCGGCCCGAGTAAAGGGACGGCGGAACACCGCCACCCGGCATAACCCATTGACCCGCCATGTAAAAGTTAGCGAGGCCGGGCAGTGACTTCTCGACGCGCGCCAGAAGCGTTTCGGGGGTCGGCAGCCAACCTTCGAACGCGCCGCGGTGGTTCTTTGTGTAGCGCCAGGTCGTATAGGGTGTGGCAACATCGGTTACCTCTACCTGCCCGGAGATGCCGGTGTACAGCTGCTCCAGCCTGCCGAGTACCTCCCCGGCCACACGCTGCTTCTCGGCATCGTAACGTGCACGGTCTTTATCGCACAAATCGCTCCAATACTCCCACTCGGTCTCGAACTCGGCCTGGACCACGGTTTTGCCGGGCGGCGCGAATTCGGAGCTGTAATTAAAGATGCGCAGAACGATTGAGTCGATCGACTCGTTACCGACGGTGAAGGGCTCTTTAAGTGTGACGAAACTTATACATGGCTCGCCCTTAAACTCGCGGGCCACGCCAAAGCTCGCCATCACAAACGGCCTGAAAAGCTTCCAGGTCTTATAGCGCTCTTCGATGGTCTCATCAACGTAGCGCCCGCCAAGCATCTTATAAACGGTGCTATAGCCGTCCGCCGCCGATACCACGACATCGGCATAGTGGATGCTTCCATCCGCCAGACGCACCCCGATCGCACGGTCGTTTTCTACCAGAATCTCTTCGACCATAGCGCGGAAGGTTATGCGGCCACCCAAATCCATATAGCGTTTCTCGACAGCTTTTACAAAAGCAAGCGACCCGGTTTCAAGGAGCGCCATCTGCCCGTCCCCGGCTATCGCCAACAACATCAGCATAAACCAGGTGGGCACCTCCGGCAGGAACACGTTTTCAAAAAACCGCCGCACCATCGGATGCCTTACATCCTTCACGAATTCATACACGGGTTTTGCATATTTGCCGGTGAAGTATTTGAGCGCACGGCGCATGCCCCACATCATCTTTACCTGGTCCATGGGATGCATGAGTTCGGCGGGTTGCCCCATCCCCATATCGCCCAAATCTATGCCTTGCAGAGAGCGCGCCGATCTGATTATGTCATCGATGATCCTCGAATCTTGCGGCGACAAGGCTTTTAAGTCGGATGCGAGACGAAGAAGGTCTCTATCCAATTTTATCTGTGTTCCGGTCGCCTCGTCGAGATAAGAAAAGTAGCTCAGATCGACGAACTTGTTTGTCTCATATATGCCGAGTTCGCTGAAAAGCTTGTGGTTCGACTGGCCGGGCTTGTCGCCCCAGAGAAAGTGGATGGCCCCATCGATGAGGTAATCTTTACGCTTCCAAGCCGCAACCACGCCACCGGGCTTTTTGTGGTGCTCGAAGATAAGGGTTTCGTACCCGTTCATCTGCAGATAGCACCCGGCGGAGAGACCGGCAACGCCCGCGCCGATTATAATAACTGATCTGCCTGCCACGTTTTCTTCATTCCTTCCTGCGACGTCCGGCACTTTTGCTCTGATTAGCATATAGTTTACATCTTATTGGCGTACTGTGTTGAGATATCTTTAGCTCTGCGGAGTCTCGTCGCCATCACCTGTGCGCCGCGAGGTCGAACACCTGAGCGCCCTGGCGAACAGGGTCTTATCCGAGGGGAATATAAAGCGGACGGCACGCTCGAAGAGAAAGTAGTCCTGGGACCAGTTTATCATCACAAGCAGGCGGTTTCTAAACCCAATCAGATTAAGCAGGTGGACTCCAAGCCAGAGCATCCATGCAAAAAGACCGGTAAAGACCCGCTCACCTATCCTTACAACACCTGCATTCCGCCCTATCGTAACCATTGTGCCGCGGTCGTGGTAGCGAAATTCCTGTAGGGGCTGCCCGGACAGCTGATTCATGATATTTTGGGCCGCCACTGCTCCCTGTTGAACCGCGACGGGCGCTACCATGGGTAAAGGCCGGCCGTTCTCTTCGAAGTACGCTAGGTCACCGATAACATACACCTCGGGGTGATCGGGTACCTGCAGTGTCGGCAACACTTCGACCCGGCCGTCGCGCGCCGTCGGAAGACCCCACGATTTAGCGAGCGGCTGACCGCCCACACCCGCGGTCCAGACCACGGTTTCGGTCGGTATGGCTTCGCCGCTTTTCAGGACTACCGAATCGGCGTTTATTTGGCTTACCATTGTTTGAAGGCGAATTATAACGCCCATCCCCGTTAGGCGCTCTTGGGCATACGAGCGCAGTTTTTGCGGCAGCATTGTGAGCAGGTTGTCCGCCGCTTCGATCAATATGACGCGAACTTCTTCAAAATTAAGGGAGGGATAATCCTTCACGAGTGGGCCGTCGATCAGCTCGGCGAGGGCGCCGGCAAATTCGACACCCGTTGCACCGCCGCCGACGATAATAAATGTAAGAAGGCGCTTTCGCCGCGCCCCATCCTTTTCAAACGACGCCTGCTCGAAGCAACACAGGATATGATTGCGTAGCGCAGCACCCTCTTCCAGCGTCTTTAATGAAAAGGAGTTCTCGGCGGCACCCGGTACGCCGAAGTAATTAGAGGTACTTCCCATCGCCAGAACCAGGTAATCGTATGAGATAGAATCTCCGTTAACCTTAACTGCACGGGCGTCGAAATCGATATCGCCGACATCGGCCAGGATAAAGCCCGCGTTGGGCAGTTTTCGCAGGATCGCGCGTATGGGATATGCGATCTCTTCCGGCTCGAGTTCGGCCGCCGACACCTGGTAGAGAAGCGGCAGGAACGTATGGTAGTTGTCGCGGTCGATCAGCAGGGTATCGACAGGCGCTTCCGTTAGGGCGCGGGCAGCCCAGAGACCGCCGAAACCGGCCCCGACAATAACCACCCGTGGACGTCCATCAACCGCCATACCTGCCTCCGATTACTAGGTCAATCTTACCATTACCGGCCTATAGCCACTTTCTTCTTCTGAAATAAGCGAGCATGAAAGCCACTATCACTATCATAACTACCCAGACAGCCGGGTACGCCCAACGCGAATCAAGCTCGGGCATATATCTAAAGTTCATCCCGTAAATACCCACGATGAATGTTAACGGGATGAAAATCGTGGCGATGATGGTCAAGACCTTCATGACTTCGTTCATGCGGTTGCTGATGCTTGAAAGGTAGATATCGAGCATACCCGAGAGCATATCGCGCAATGTCTCGATGGTGTCGATCACCTGGATCGTATGGTCGTAGACGTCGCGCAGATATATCATAGTCGCCTCCTTGATCAGCGGCGATTCTCCCCTTTCAAGTGCGGCGATCACTTCCCTAAGGGGCCATACCGACTTGCGCAAGTATATCATCTGGTGTTTGAGATTGTGGATGTGATGCAAGGCGTCTTGGCCGGGATTGGCTATGAGGTCATCTTCGAGATACTCGATATCCTCGCCGAGTTTTTCAAGGACTGCAAAGTAGCTGTCAACGACGGCGTCGATCAACGAGTATGCGAGATAATCGGCGCCTTGCGCTCTCAATTTATTAGCGCCCGTCCTGATTCGCTCGCGGATAGGGTCGAAAATGTCCCCCTCGATCCCTTCCTGAAACGAGAGCACGTAGTTCTTGCCAAGAATAAGGCTTATCTGCTCGGTGACGATGCCGTTCTCTACGTTATCGTAATAAATCATTTTAAGCACGATGTAGACATAATCACGGTAGTCTTCAAACTTCGGTCGCTGGTCGGTGTTGAGGATATCCTCAAGCACAAGGGGATGCAGGCCGTAACACTCGCCAAGCTTCTCAAGAATATCCGTATCGTGAATGCCCTCGAGGTTGATCCAGCTGACGGTGGGCGTGTCTCTAAAGGGGAAGCACTCTTTGACCTCGGTCGCTTCCCTCTCGCTAAAGCTATGCTCGTCGTAATCGAGTATCGTGATCTTTACTTCCCCGGATTTTTTATCGCCGATATGAACCAGGCTGCCGGGGGGCAGACCCGCTTTTGCCGACCGTTTCTTTTTACTGATATGCTTCATATACCGCCACCGCTTAAAAGATATTCAATGCCTCGACTACTATTCCTAAGCATAGCTAAAGTCGTAGACGAGAGCAATTTTAGCTTTATACCCTTTCGTCACACTGCTTCCTCTGTGGGCGCTTCGATTTGCAGGCTCTCGGGACGCCAGACGAGAAGCACCCGTACGTCGACAAGCGCGTGAATAACCATCGACAAGAGGAGACTGCCGGTGGCCACATATAACACCGCAAGCCCGAGGCCAAGTATGCCTGTGCCGATAATGCCCTTTAGCCCCTGGTACGCGTGCCCGAACCCGAATATGACCGACGAGATGACCACGACCGCAATAAGCGGCAGAGACGGGAGTACCTGGGAGAGATAGAATATAAGGAAACCCCTGAAGAGAATCTCTTCGCAAATTCCGGCCGTCACCGAGATCGCCGCCCACAGCCGTCGCTCACCTTTCGTGTGTGGAAGCAAAGCGGCCACCGGTTGCATCGCCCGGCTTACGTTCTCACGATAATCGGGTCTTCTTGCCGTGCGCAAAAACGATATGGCCGCGGCAACGCAGACTATCAGGCC
>NZ_JBTSLF010000037.1:0-18447 GCF_054640775.1 Candidatus Aquicultor sp.
TCAAAGAGTTTTGCCGCGACAAGGTTGATGGCCTCATCCCAGGACGCCTCAACAAGCTCACCATCCTTGCGGATAAGCGGGGTCGTAAGGCGGTCCGGATGGCTTATAAAATGATAGCCGAAACGGCCTTTGCCGCAAAGGCTGCCTTTGTTAACGCCCTCGCCGAGCGTTTGCGTCACGCGGAATACCTTGCCCGCGTGATCGGTATTTAACTCTAGCGTGCAACCGACACCGCAATACGTGCAGGTGGTCGTGGTGACTTTTGGCGGCCAGAGGAATTCACGGGCGAATTTAGGCCTGTTCTCGATAAGCGCTGCCGTCGGGCAGGCCGAGATACACTGGCCGCACGCCTCGCATTTGGTTTCCAAAAGCGGGATATTGCCTGTTGGGACGATATCGTTTTCTTTCTCACGGTATTCGAACGCGCCAACACCGACCACCTCGTCGCAGATAGCAACGCATTTCTGGCATTGGATGCACTTATTCTGGTTGCGAAGCACGATCGGATGGCTCTTGTCTATCTTGAAGTGGCGCATGGCCTCATAGTTCTCGCCGGGCTCGATCCCATGTTCGATCGCCGCGTCGCGAAGGTCGCAATCGTTTTGCTTGATACAGCCGCACTCGAGGCAACGCTGCGCTTCTTTCTCCGCGTCCGCATCGCTCAAGCCCAACTCGACCTCTGTAAAGTTACCGAGCCCAAGACGGTCTTTGTTATCATGAAGCGCAGGCATCTGCATACGCTCGGCCGTCGGCACGCCGAGGTCTTCCCTGGTGACGCCACCGCGAACCGCACTGAACGGCTTGGCGGGGCCGAGATCGAGCTGCTCGCCTCTTAAATACTGGATGATGGCAAAGGCGGCGTCACGCCCTCCCGCTACGGCCTGAATGGCCGCATTGGGTCCGGTCACAGCATCACCTGCGGCAAATACGCCGGGGATAGCGGTTTGCATGGTGCGCTTATCCGCGGCCATGTACCTGCCCTCCATAGCCGGCTCCATGCCGGTGCCGTCGATGGCCTGGCCGATAGCGGCGATTAGATTATCTATCTCGAGGATAAACTCGCTCCCCTGTTGCGGCTCGGGGCGGCGGCGTCCTGAGGCATCAGGCTCTCCCAGAGCCATACGGATGCACTCTACTCCCTCGACTTTATCTTTACCGATTACTTTCGTTGGATTGGAGAGCAGCACTAACTCAACGCCCTCATGTTCGGACTCTTCTATTTCGATACTGTGCGCCGGCATCTCTGCGCGGCCGCGGCGATAGATCAAGTAGACCTTTTCAGCACCGAGTCTGAGCGCGCTTCTTGCACAGTCGATGGCAACGTTTCCGCCACCCACGACGGCGACTTTTTTGCCGATGGGGAGCGGGTCGTCGAGACCGATCGAGCGTAAAAAATCGACACCGCTCATAACGCCGGGGATTTCCTCGTTCTCACAGCCGAGTCTGGTGCCGGCCTGTGCGCCGATCCCAAGGAATACGGCATCGTAGTCGTTTTGCAGCTGCTCCAAGGTAAAGTCTTTACCCAGGCGCTGGTTGATCTTCAACTCGGCGCCAAGCTCAACGACTTCACTTATCTCGTCATCAAGAATATCTTTGGGCAAGCGATACGCCGGGATTCCGTAGCGAAGCATACCGCCGGCTTTGGGCATAGCCTCAAAAATGACCGGCTTGTGCCCTTCAACGGCGAGATAATACGCCGCAGAAAGTCCGGCGGGGCCGCCGCCGACGACGGCGATTTTCTTGCCCGTTGCCGGCTTTACGGCCGGCCTAAAGCGTTCACCCAAGAGCTTGTCTTTGTCCGCCGCATATCGCTTAAGCCAGCAAATGCTGACGCGATCCTCGACCAGGTTACGGCGGCAGGCATCCTCGCAGGGACGGGTGCAGACACGCCCGATAACACCCGGCAAGGGGTTGGTCTGCTTTATAAGCTCCACCGCATCGCGGTAGCGCTTCTGGGCGATGAGGCCGATGTAGCCCTGGGCATCGGTGCCCGCGGGACACGCCAGGCGGCATGGCGCGATACAGTCCGCCCAGTGGTCGGCAAATATCTCATCGAGTCGTGCTTTACGTATATCCATCAGGCCTTCCGTCTGGGTGGCCACAACCATACCGTCTGCGATTTTGGTAGAGCAGGCTTTAACCGGCTCGCTTGAACCCGCGACTTCGACGACACACATACCGCAGCGCTCGCCGGGCTTTAGCCTGGGGTCGCTGCAGAGATGCGGTAGAGCGATGCCGTTTGCCAGCGCAGTATCAAGTATGGACTGGCCTTCTTCGGCCCGGAGGGATTGGCCATTTATTTCAATTGTTAGGTCTGTGCGAACCATCATTTCTGACATATATCCTCCTGTTAGAGACTTAGAGAGACTCTACACTGCAAAGAGGGGCGGAAGCCCAAGCTCCGCCCCTGCAGTTCCTACTCTCAAATTTCAAGCTATTATGCTTCAGCCTTGGCACCAAGGACATCATCCAGGTATGAAGCGGCATAGAGCATCTCGTTCTTGAGAATCTCAACCGTCTTGACGGCCGCCATAAGATCTTTGTCGAGTGAGTCGGCGATTGCAGCCGTTAGGCCCGCTGAAGCGAGCATCGTCATGAACGTATAACCAAAGCGGGCGTGAAGCTCTTTCGGTGTGCCGTTATAGATATTGCTAAGACCAACGACCGATTTCATCGGTGGGTCGTTGAGCATTTGGAACTGGCGGATGGTATCGATGACCTCGAGCGCATCCTGCTGAGCGACACCGATCGGCAATACGAGCGGGTCGAGATAGATTCTCGCGAGATCGACCCCATGCTCCATGGCTTTGGCCATAATCATGGCGGCGTTCTCAAGGCGCTCGTTGCAGTCGCGCGGGATACCGGCCGATGTCATAGCAAGCGCGATGATATCCGCATCGAACTTGGCGGCCATCGGCATGTAGACATCAAGCTTGTCGATATCGGCGTTGGTTGAGTTGATCATCGGTTTGTGCTTGGAAACAACCTGCAGGCCTGCTTCCATGGCCTCGACGTTCTTGGTGTCGAGGCAGAGCTGGATGGAATCATCCACTGCTTCCTCAACGGTTTTGACCAGCCACTGCATCATACCCGGGCCATCTTTGGTTGCCGGGCCAAGGTTAAGATCGAGGCAGCGAGAGCCGCCCTCTACCTCGACGACAGCCAGATCCTGGATCGGCTTTGCATTGCGCTCGCGCATGGCCGGGCCGATCGTCTTCGACATAATGTTGATCTTCTCGGCAATAATAAGCATACTTGTTTCTCCTTCCGTAGTAAGCCCTCTTTATTATCTATTTGTTGTAGCCTCGGACGCCTCACCCGTTTCGCCGATTTCAGCCTGCAGGTGATCTTTGATGACCTTGATATCGGCGACATAATCCGGGTCGTTGTCGAAGGGGGATTTCCCTTCGAGGTCGGCCTTGCGAATCGACTCGCGCTCAAGGACAGTTCCGATAACCGGTAAATCCGGCAGATACGTGCGAAGAACCTCTTCTTCCTCGCGGTCATGCACCTTGTTCAAAACAAGAAAGATGCGCGGGATATGTAAGTCCTTGGCAAGTTTCTCGATTTGTCGAGCCGTCTGGACGCTTCGCTGTCCCGGCTCGATGACCACCAGCATTGCGTCAACTGATTCGCTGGTGCCGCGCCCCAGGTGCTCGATGCCGGCCTCCATATCCATGATGACCGCCTCGTTGCGCCGGACGATGACATGTTTAAGAAGTGCTTTAAGCATCGTCGACTCCGGGCAGATACACCCCGAGCCGCCCTTCTCGACAGTGCCAAGTACCAGCAGTTTTACTCCGTTGGCCTTGACGCTTAAGTCGTCCGGAATATCATCGACCTTGGGGTTGAGCTTAAAAAAGCCACCCATCGTGCCGGGTGTTCCCCCGGTGCGCTCGGCGATGAGGTCCGACATCTTGGCGATCGGTATTATGTTCGCCGCATCACCGGGATCGATCCCGAGGGCTGCGGCTAAATTGGCGTCCGGGTCGGCGTCGATGGCGATAACGTTATAGCCATCCTCCGCCAAGAGCCGTGCCAGGCCGGCGGCGACAGTTGTCTTGCCGACACCGCCTTTACCGGTTATAGCTATTTTCAATGAAAATCATCCTTTACTCAAACGTTTCCGGGCTCGCTCACCAGCCCTATTGTGCCCGCAAACAGCCCCAAGCTTGAGTGTAGTGTAGCGCGACACAGAAGTCTATGACATCCATGCGCCTGGTCTTACTATGCTACAGGCCGGCTGCGGCTAAGATATCAGGAACTCTGTCTTCCGCACCGATGGCCATAACATGAACGCCCGCACAGACGCTTTTAAGCTCTGCAATCTGACGACCGGCGATTTCGATGCCTTTCTTCAGCGCGTCCTCGCCCTTATACGGCGCTATCTCATCGATAAGCTCCTGCGGGACCGAGACGCCGGCCACGAACTTGTTCAAGTACTTGGCCATGCCGGCGTTCTTCAGAAGCAAGATACCGGCCATGATCGGCACATCAAACCGCTTTGCGTATGCCATAAAGTTTTTGAACTTCGGCATATCGTAGACCGCCTGGGTCTGGAAAAACTTTGCGCCCGCTTTGACCTTCTTCTCGAATTTTGCGAGTTGCGGCTCGAGCGGATCGGATTCGGGCGTCACAATGGCCCCGGCAAAGAAATCGGTCTTTCCTTGTAGCTCAAGGCCGGCCATGTCATGACCTTCGTTAAGTCCCTTTATAACCCCAAGAAGCCCGACCGACTCGATATCGAATACCGGTTTGGCATCCTTATGGTCGCCGAGTACCGGATGGTCGCCGGTCAAGGCAAGCACGTTTTCGATGCCGAGCACCGAGGCGCCTAGCAGGTCGGATTGTAGACCCAAGCGATTACGATCTCGGCAGGTCATCTGATAGATGGGCTCAAGACCCATATCCATCATAATCTGGGCGATCGCCAGCGTGCATACACGCATGACCGCGCTCTGATTATCGGTGACGTTAAGGGCGGTTACTTTGCCTTTAAGCCCCTTGAGGTGGTGCTTCATCTCACTTAAGTCAGTTCCCTTCGGAGGGCCGACTTCAGCGGTGACTACAAATCTTCCACTTTGGATCTCTTCTTTAAATCCCACTGTTCTTCCCTCCTACTTTCTTAAATCCATATAGCGAAGGTTGTTTGCCTTCTGATGGTTCTTCGGCGAGTTGATCTCTTTAAACTTGTCGGTCTGGCCCATGGCGTTCATCTTGTTATAGATAAGCACCCAGCCGCAGTCACGACTTGAGTCGATCTCGCACTTGCCGTTATTCGTACCGCCGCATGGGCCGTTGAGCAGGCTCTTCGCGCAGCGGGCCACCGGGCAGATACCGCCGGTTTTATCGAGAACGCACTCGCCGCAGCCCTTGCACATCTCCGTATAGTACCCGTACTCTTCGTTAAAGCCCATAAATGTGGTGTTAACACCCGGTAAAACCGGTATCTCCGGGAACTTTCTGGCCATTCCCTGGATACCAACGCCGCAGGCAAGGGACACTATTGCCTGGTACTTGTCGGCATCCTTTACCTCATCCAGGTACTCAAAATCGCACTGGCGGATGACAGTCTGCTCGCCGACTTCGATATCACGCCCGTCGACTTTTCGGGACAGGCGCAGGGCGGTTGCCGTAAGGTTTACAGCGCGCTCGCCACCGGTTAAGCACACCTCAACGCAGGTGCCGCATCCGACCATTAAAACACGGTCGTATTCGTCCACCATCGCCTTTATCTCATCTAAGGTTTTTGGCTCCGCAACAATCATTTCTCGTGCACACTCCTTAATCTCTAATGGAGCTTCTAAGGTTTCCCCCGACGCGGGGCTTGCAGCCGGCGCCTCACTACATCTGCCGGCGCCGACTTAAATACAGCCTCACGTTTACATCTATACTCAAGTGCTCTTCTTTAACGCTAGTCTACAGCGAGCACTTTAGAAACTGGATTTGGTCCGAGTTCATTAAGTGTTGCCTTGAACTCGCCCATCATCTGACCGAACGCCTCAGGGCCACCGGGTGAGCCCATGAAGCTTATGCGATCCGCGCCGATACCGGCCGCTTCAAGGACCTTCTTGACCTCATTGGTACGAACCTCGGCCCAGTTGACGGCTTTACGATGGCGGCAATTCTCATCGGTACACGCCAGCACGGCGATTCCGTCGGCGCCGTTCTCAACTGCGCGCAGCAGGTGCCGCGTATCCAGGCGGCTGGTACACATAAGCCTGACCATGGTTATGCCCGGCATCGATGGCGATGCCATTGAAACCGGGTTCTTGATGGTCGGCACGGCGTACTGGCAGCCGAAGACCGTTATGCCGCTCGTGCCCTTATCGATCTGCTCGTTGATGAGCGTATCGTCGTTGTAAGCGATATCGATTGCAAGGCCCGGGCAGACACTCGCGCAAATGCCGCACGCCTGGCAGCTCTCCCAGGAGAAGCCGGCCACGCGAGCCTCTGAAATATACGGTGCGCCGTACGGGCACACGCGCACGCAGGAGAGGCATGCCGCGCAATCCTCCGGACGGGCCATAGTAGCGCCGCGGCTGCAATTCATGCAGCGTGATGCCTCATAAACGGCGGTCTCAAGATCGAAACCGCCCTCTGCCTCGACGAAGCTCTTCACGCGCACCGCCGGGTCCATAACCGGAATCGCGTTCTTCTCTTTGCGCAGCGTAGCGTCGATTGCAAGCTGCGGCATCCTGCCGATCGGTGCCGGCTTAAGTACGGTGACCGAATCGATTTTTCCTGTGGTAAGGAACATCTCGATCGATGTTGCGGCGTCATGCGCGTTTCGCATGGCCGCTACCGCAGCACCGGGGCCGGTAACAACCTCACCGCACGCAAAGACGTTCGGCAGGTTGGTCTGGAAGGTCGAAGGGTTCCATTTGATGCGGCCCCGCTCATCGACCTCGAGGGAGGTACCGGTAAACCCGTTCATATCCGCCCCTTGCCCGATGGAGAAGACCACGTTGTCGGCCTCGATCTCGAGAAGCTCGTCCTCGTTGTAAGCCGGGCTGAACATGCGGTTCTCGTCGAAGACGCGAGTGCAGCGTTTAAAGGTGATTCCTGCGACTTTACCGTCAACGACCTTTATCTCTTTCGGTCCCCAGGAGGGGTTGATCGTGACATCTTCTTCGGCGGCCTCATCGAGTTCCCAGCTAAATGCGGGAATCTCGGGTCGGCTCTCGAGGCAGCAGAGGTTGACCTCTTGCGCACCAAGACGCTTGGCTGAACGGGCGACGTCAAAGGCTACGTTTCCGCCGCCGATAACGACCACTCTCTTGCCGACCGTTGCACTGTCGTTAAAGTTTGCTTCCTTTAAAAACGGCAGCGCCAGAAGAACGCCGTCCGCATCGGCCCCGGGAATCGGAATCCCGCGGCTCACGGAAAGGCCTATGGCTATCAAGACAGCGTCATGCTGCTTAGCTAACTCATCAAACTGCACATCCGTGCCGATCGCGGTGTTGGTCTTTATCTCGACACCGAGCGACTGGATTGCCGCGACATCGCGAGCGACGACGTCTTTCGGCAGGCGATACTTCGGCACGCCGGAGTAAATGGCGCCGCCGCAGGCATCGTTTTTCTCGAAGATCGTTACATCGAAGCCGTCTTTTGCAAGGTCAAAAGCCGCAGTAAGACCTGCGGGACCGCCGCCGATGATGGCGACTTTCTTGCCCTTGGTTTTCGGGACCGGCTGGTAATCCGGCTCGTCCTTGCAGATATCTGCCGCAAAGCGCTTGATCGCACGGATGTTGACCGCTCCTTCGACATCATTGCGCCGGCACTCACCCTCGCACGGGTGATGGCAAATGCGTCCTAAACTTCCGGGAAGCGTACAGCGCTCGCGCACCGTATCGAGCGATTCTTTAAATCTTCCTTGCGCTACCAGAGTAATGAACGACTGTATATCCGCATTGACCGGGCAGGCGCTCGTGCAAGGCGGCTTGATGGGCTCACTCGTTACCCAGGTATCGAAAAACTCACTGTGAGAATAATCATTCTTCATAGTAGCAACCTTTCTTCTACGCACTACTATCAAAATCAGCGAATAGCGAATGGACCACGGCAAACTACAGCCGCCGCTATTAATCCATGCTCAGCGCAATGGCTAAGGAGTGGTTAAATTATTAGTTTATGCTCCCTGAAGAAATTTCGAATCTCGTTTCTTGGCTATCTCGTTATTCGCTGATTGCCTCTACAAAAGCTAATAGTCTTAGCTTGCTTCGTTCATCATTACTATCAGCGATTAGCGACTAGCTTTATTCGCTAATCGCTAATCGCTGTTCGCTGCTTCTTACGCCATTACAGGCTGAAAACTCTTAAGAAACGCCGGAATATCTGCGGCCTCACGCGGACCGACGACGATCTTCCATCCCTGAAGCTCTTCCTCAAGCTCGCCGCTGATCTGTGCGACATAGCCCGGGATAACGACTGTTTTGTGTTTGACCTTGTCGAGAATATCGCTCTTTGTGATAAAGGCGGCGATTCTCTCCGGGACAAACTTGCCTGCCGCCCACGCGGTAAGGGTCGAGAGACCGTCGGTATCGACGATTCCGAGCCATACCGGCATCTTGCTGGCCTCGATCTCGCTTGAAACGATAAAGTATGTAAGCGAGAAGTTGGTCGTAATAAGAATCGGTGATTCCTCGTTTGCGCCGTTGATCGGATAGAAACCCTGGTCGACCTGCATCGGCCTCTGTGGGTCGGTGTAGACGTTCTGGCGCAGGACAAAGAGGGCGTATGCCTTCTCCGGGCTGAGGTCTTTTAAGACCATAACGCCGCCGTATTTGATGGTGTAAACTGCCGCATGGACGGTCTCCATCATGTCGTCCGTGGTTTCCTCGGCCGGGAATGTGATGGTCGGGTACCCGAACGGGCGCATTTTCTTCTTCAAAGCCGCGCGGCGGGTAAAGACGAGGTTCTGGAAGGTCTCTTTAAGGGTACGGGTACCCATATCAATAACCAGGTCCTTTAGACCCATGCCGTCAAGCTTTGTGGTCAGCTCGCCAAGCTCATCGAGCGAAGCCGGTTTTACCGCCAACGGCGCGCCGTACTTCTTGGCAACCTCGGCCATGGCATCGATGTTCGCGGCGGTCGCTGCATAAAGGAGCGGTTTCTTAATATCTGCGGCGCCCATAGCGGCCTCGATAGCTGCAGGCTCTGCCATAAGCACTAGCGGATAGGCGATAGCGCCGGTCACTTTCTTGACCGTGTCGGCGAACTTACCGGCATCGCCGGATGTGTTCTTAACCGCAACAAGGTTGGCTCGTAGAGTCTGGCCAACGCGCTCGTACACCGTATCCTTCAGTGATGCGAGCTTGGAATCAACCTCGGCCGGGTCGTCGGTATCCTCGATGAGGAGCGCGTAACCCGGGGGGTTGAAGAATGTTTTCTCATGTCTGTGCATGACGAGTTCCTCACCGATCTTAAGAGCATACTCGCCCTCGCCGATGGTGACGCCCCTCATCGGAGGAGCTGAAGCCTCGGAAAGTAGAGCCTTCGCCTCATCGCTAACGCTCGGGCACTGCTCAAGTGAAGCACCGCCTGCAGCAAGCTTCATCGCAAACGCAAGGCAGGTCGGAATACCGCACTGGCCGCAGTTTGTTTTCGGCAATTGTTTAAAAATATCCATGCCGGTTAAAGCCACATTCACTCACCTCCAAAAGAGTTGTTAGTCTATTTTGTTCCAAAATCTTTGTAAATCCTTAAATATACCGGGAGCGACGGGCGCTTTTATGCGCCCGACCGCTTTCCGGTTGTAATCAGTTAATTAGCCCAGCATATCCATGCCGATAACCGGATGGTTCTTCGGTTTGATAAAGGCCAATACCTCTTCCATAGTCATCGCCGTTGTCTCATCCGCGATCTTGTCGAGAAGATCGGGGTCGCCAGCGCGCTCAGCCTGCGGCTGAAGAATACCGCGGAGCTGCTCTTTAAGCTCGGCTGGCATCCAAACTATACGGGCGAAGCCGCCGTCGGCAGAGAGGAACTTCGGGCTACCAAGGAAGTACTTACCGATACCGGCCATACCCGGGTTCTGCATGCCGCCGCCGACCAGACCCGCCATGGTGGAGAAGCCCATACCAAATGGAGTATCGCCGGCGTAGTCGCGGTTGACGATCATGAAACCTGAGTAAACCGCACCGGTCTCCTCATCCATGAGCGGCAGGTGTGCGACGATGGCCTCGAAACAACCGCAGGAGGTCATCGGGTTCTGCATCATGGAGTAGGCGTACAGCCTGGGAACCGCACCGTTCGAAGCCCTCGAGAGGAATTCGTTGATGCCGTTCCACTCGCCGTTTACTTCATCAAGGGTATCGCCCTTGAGAATCGGCTGGTTCGGGCCGGTTGGGTTGATCTCATAGGAGGCCTTGCCATCCAGCCAGTTGTACGCGCCGCAAAGACCCAGACGCTGCGGGGTGATGATGCAGATATGGGTCGGAGCAAACGACTGGCACAGTGTACAGCTATAGAATGTGTCGACATTGTCATCGGTAAGACCGCCGACACGCTCATCACGCTCATGGTAGTCTTTGCGGGCTTCCTCGAGGAGTTCGTGGACTTTATCCGGCTCGGTGATCAAGGTTACCTGAACCTTGTCGACGATGGCCGGGAACTCGTTCATGATCTTGGTGTGCAGGATGCGGCCGATATCGGTTAGGCTGAAGCCTTTCTCGATGGCCTTTTTACCGGCACGAATCCACATAACATCTCGCTGGGAGACGTGCATGATACCCTCGGCGCCGTTGATCAAGTGGTGGATCTGGCGCTCGAGAATCGGCTCGAAGTCTTTCTGCATCTTACGTCCGGCAACATCGACGATGATGGCCAGCGGGTATGCCTTCTTCTCCTGCATATCTTTGAAGTCGATACCGATAAGCTCGATCTTGTTATCCTCGACCTCGTCCATTTCTTTCATGCGCAGAAGCTCGAATGCCTCGCTCTTGCTTCCGCCGAACTCGGCGAAGAGGTCGTCTTTACGAATACGCTCGCCCTCGAAGGCCGCGCCGTAGGCAACCGGAATCGGCACCTTGTCGATCTTGATCTTAAGACCGCGGACTTCGATGGATCTCTGGATGATACTCTCAACCGGCACGTTGGATACAACGTGCTCATAGGTGCACACACCGGTCGGCAGGATCTCCGGAATATCGGTGTCTGCGATTGCCGGGAAGCCATAGCTGATAGCGCCTGCGGCTGCGGCATATTTAACCGGGTCAACATCGCCAAGCGCAACGACGAAGGCGAAGACGCGGTTCTTGTTATAACGAAGGATTCTTTCATAATCACCCGGCTGGATACCACCGAATGCCATAGCGGCACGGGTAGCAAAGCCGACTGAATAGATTTGGCCGTATACATGCGGGTCAAACGGCACGAGGCGGGTTTCCCAGCCCATCTCTACGCCGGCCTCAGCAAGCTGATCGGCGAAGCACACGCCGTTAGTCGAACCGGCGATAAACGTGTAGAGGCTCTTCTCCTGGCACTCGCGAGCAATCGCAACGGCCTGCTCAACAGTAGGAGCGGCGCCAACGACCGCGGCAAAGCCCGGGGCCGAACCGTCTACGAACTCGACACCGCGAGCGCGCATGATGACGTCGTCGGCAGCACCGAGGTAGCGATCCGTTACCGGGGCATCGCCTATACCGATGTAGCGAAGCGCCATGATCATCTCGGCGCCGAACAGGGTGGCGATACCGGCATCAAGGGTCTCGCCGAGATACGGTAGCCATAGGTCTTTGGACGGCTCCTCCGGAAGCAGATCCTTAGCAATTTTGAGAACGCGCTCCATATCGGAGACCTTCTCGATTTTCTCACCGGTTAACGCATAGATAACCGGGAGGAAGTATCCAGTGTTCGGAAACGCTACGGCCTCGTTTGCGCCTTTTGCATCGATGGCCTCTTTAATCTTGGCTTCCGCCAGATTTACGGTCTCGTGTGCGCCCCGAATAGCTGAGGTTGCAATAATCTTAGACATTTAGTTCCCTCCTCATATCCATATCGAAGAGGACTCTTTCTTGCTTTGAATCGATACCAAGAGCTTTTCTCTTCGCTTGAATCTTATTGAGCGTGGCTTCGAGAATTTCTTCTTTTGTCGCATAGAATTCAAACGTCGCACCGAATTTCTCTTTAAAGCCCTCGGTTGTAAGTCTCATCATTTCACTGCTTGAGCGATACGGTGCCATGGCGCCACCAAAGATAACGTCCGCGCCGCTGGCAACAACGTAGAGCGCAATTGTGAGCGCCTTCTCCGAATACCACTCGGGGGCGATACCGACTGCCGGCAAATCGCTGATGTCCTCACCAAGACCGCCCTCCTGAACGACATCGGTGAGCACCGTAAGGATGCGGCTATTGTCGACGCATGATCCGACGTGAAGAACCGGCGCAATACCGACGGTCTCACAAATCTCTTTGAGACCCGGACCGGCCATCTCCATCGTCTCCGGCGCCATATAGCCGGCTTTTGCGGCACCCTGTGCGGCGCAACCGGTCATGACGACGAGGATATCACGCTTGATAAGCTCCTCAACGAGATATCTGTGCGAGGCATCGTGCGTTGTGCGCGGGTTATTGCAGCCAACGATTGCCACAGCGCCCTGGATACGGCCGCTGATGATAGCATCGTTGAGCGGACGCATGCTGGCGCGCATCTTACCGCCGAGCATGTAGCGGATGTACTCGTGGCTGTAACCGGCGATCATCGGCTTCTTGTGCTCGGGGATGAAGACCTCGCCCTTGCGGTTTGCATAGTTATCAATTGCCGCTTTGACGATTGTCTTGGCGGTCTCAATAGCATTGTGCTCTTCGAACTGGATGTGCTCGGCACCGGTGATCAGCGCACGCTCGTTGGTCGTGATGACCTTAGTGTGATACTTCTGGGACGCCTCGACGACGCCCTGGAAGACGCACTGTACGTCAACGATCATCGCATCGACGACACCGGTCGCGATAGCGAGTTCCTGCTGAAGCATGTTACCAGCCGGACCGACACCACGGCGCATCAAGACCTCGTTACCTGTACAGCAGATACCGCCGAGGGTGATTCCTTCGGCGCCCTTGCTCTTGGCGTACTCGATCATCTCCGGGTCTGTTGCAATGTCAACGATCTTCTCAGAAAGAAGCGGCTCGTGGCCGTGGAGGATGATATTGACGTCTTTCTCTTTTAAAATACCGAGGTTCGCTTCGGAGCGAAGCGGTTTCGGTGTGCCAAACATAATATCCTGTAGGTCGGTGGCCATCATCGAGCCGCCCCAACCATCGGCCATCGCGCAGCGAACCGTGGACATGAGGATGTGCTCGGCATCCTGATCGACACCGGCGTGGGTTTGGTGCATAAGCTGGACGACCTCGCGGTCAAACCCGCGCGGGTAGACCTCAAGCTCTTCCCAGATCTGCTGACGTTTTGGAAGCGCGCGATGTACGTATGCCATCGGCGTGCCTTCTTGCTTGCCATATTGGCTGAGAGCGGCCTCGCCAACAGCGATAGCGATCTCCTGAACGGTCTTGCCTTCGGTTTCGACACCGTAGTGCCCGGCTACCGCCATGAGCTTTACTTCGTCTTTAATGCCATAGCCAGGTGCCTCGCCCTTAGCTGCAGCGAGGAACGTCATGGCGACTGCGCGGCCGTGATCCGAGTGCGCGGATGCACCGGCTGCAACGGCGCGAGCCAGGTTACGGGCGGCAACCGTGTGAATCGTGGCGCCGCAGACACCGGTTTTCTCCCGGCCCTCTTTGCTCTTTCCACCGAGGCGGCACGGGCCCATAGCACAGACACGGCAGCAGCTACCCTCTGAGCCAAAGGTACATTGCTTTAGCTCTTCAGCGCGGCTGAACATGGTTGACATGTCGCCGACTTTTTCCAGCATTTCGATTGTTGCTGGATCAACGCTTCTGATTTTGTCGGACATATTATCTCCTTCTTACTGCTTATTCTCTAGGTGGACCCCTTCCAGAAATTGGCCCACACTATTTTCTGCACAACTTAGATATGCACGAATTAAATACCAAACTCAGCAATCGTCTGCTTGATGAGTTTAACCGACTCCGGGTGCCTCATGATGAGCAGATCGGCGCCGGCCAGCATTACTGAGACCGCGGTAAGCGTCTCCCAGAGAATGCCCCTCTTCCTCTGGTCGCCCCACTGCGGAGCCTCTTCCTGGCTGATTTTAGCCTCTTTTGCCTTCCATACTTCTTTGCCAAGGTTGGAAATTGTCGGCGACTGAAGCATGTTGTCGTTCTGTGTAAGAGCGGCCAGCTTGATCCTCTCGTTGACCGAGAAGCAATACTCAAGGCCGTAGCCGAGAGCGCCGGTCGATGGGTCGATAAGCAGATTATCAACTGCTACGCCGAGATTGCTCATCAGGATATTGAGCTGCTTTGCCATATTGACGTCGATTGGCGTCTCGCCGGCGACCTTTGAGCCAAAGCCCATTGCAGCAGCGGCGATTGATTTGTAGTTATCCTCAACGGCGGGGCCGATGACGACGTTTTTGCCCTGTGTGGCCTCGGCGACCGCCTTAAGAACGTCTGCGTCTTTTTCGACGTTACCGGAACCGTAAACGATAACCGGAATGCTGACCGCGCCAAGAACCGCGTTAACGGTCGCTACCGCATCGTCGACGCTTTTGTTGGCGCCGTTCGGGTCGGTGCTCGCAAGCTGGAGGCAGATCATGTCTGCGCCAAACTCGCTCTCGCACTTCTTCGCCCATGCCACCGGGTCGCCCCAGACATCGCCGAGAACACTTTGAAGCTCTTCAGCCCAGCCCTGCGGCTCGGTGTCGAACACCTCCATCGCGATCTTGGGCCCATTCGGCATAGAGCCTTCGAACGTATAAAACGGCAACGTGTTCTCGCCGCCTACGGCAACCTGTGTCGCCGAGCCCAACTTAATCTCTCTAATCTTTCCATTGTATGATTCAGTCGGTGCTTGAAAAGCCATTTATTATCCCCCTTCTTTGAAACGTTTGTTGTTGATAGACTTTCCTATATGTGTAACTACCAAAATGGTAATTATTTCTGTATCACTCACTACTAACTCATTATTACGCCGCCGATGGGAATCCCGCACGGCCCTTTGCCGCTTCTACGGTATTACGCATCAGCATGGCGATCGTCATCGGGCCTACGCCGCCCGGGACAGGTGTAATGGCGGATGCTTTCCTTGAGACGCCTTCGAAATCGACATCCCCAACGAGCTTGCCACCGTTACAGCGATTGAGCCCCGCATCGATCACAATAGCGCCATCTTTTACCATGTCCGCCGTGACCGTATTCGGATGCCCGCTCGCTACGACAAGGATATCAGCGCGCCGGCATACCTCGCTCAAGTCTCTCGTCTTTGAGTGGCAGATACCGACCGTGGCATCCTCTTCCAGCAGCATCAGCGCAACCGGTTTGCCGACGATAGTGCTGCGACCAACGACTACCGCCTCGGCCCCTGAGAGTCTCACGTCACTGCGTTTCAGAAGCTCGACGATGCCGGACGCCGTTGCGGGTCTGAACCCGTGCGCTCCGGTCACCAGGCGCCCCATGTTCGCCGGGGTCAACCCGTCGATATCCTTCAAGGGGCTGATCGTTACGACTACCGAGTTCTCGTCGATCTGCTGCGGCAAGGGAAGCTGTACAAGAATGCCATCGATCTGGACATCGTCGTTGAGCGCTTGAATGAGGTCGAGAAGTTCTTCCTCACGAGCATCTCCCGGTAGCAGGTGCGTCTGGCAGAAGATGCCTAACTCCCCAGAGACTTTCTCGTTCTGGTTGACATAAACCAGCGCTGCCGGATCATCGCCGACCAGCACAACGGCAAGTCCGGGAGTAATATCTCGTTCCTTCTGCAACCGTGCAACGTCTTTCGCGACCTCCGCCTTAACTAACGCCGAGATCGCCTGCCCATCGATAATCCTTGCCGCCATTCACCTCCCTCCCCGTATCTCTCTTGTCTACCTATATCTCTAGATTCCGAACTTACCAAGTACAGTATCTAGCGCCTGAACTACGGGAGAATCCTCGGGAAGCTCAACGAGCGGGGTGTGCTTTATGACGTAGTCGATAAGCGTGTCATCCGCCGGAATCGTTCCTAAAACCTGCAGGCCGTAGTTTTTCGCTTCTTCTATCAGGCTATCGGGAGCTTGCCCGTTGACCCTGTTTATAATAAGACCCGTCTCTTTAACAGAGACTTCCATCTCTTTAGCCAAATCTTTAATCCTTGCCGCTGTCATTATGCCGATCGGATTCGGCTCGGAGACGAGCAGCAGCAGGTCGATCTTCTGCGTCGTGCGCCGGCTTAAATGTTCCATACCGGCCTCGTTATCAATAACTATATAGGGATAGTTTTTTGCCAGGACTTCGATATAGCGCTTAAGCATATTATTCGCTGCGCAGTAACACCCGGGGCCTTCCGGACGGCCCATGACCAAAAGGTCAAAGCCGGTGCTCTCAACCAGCGTATCCTGCAACAGGTACTCCATGTACATATCTTTTGACATACCGGCCGGGACCTCGTTGGCGCCGACTTTCTTCTTAAGCTCCTCGCGCATCCCGCCTATCGTCGAGTCGACCTCAACGCCGAGTTGCTCGTTAAGATTGACGTTTGCATCGGCGTCAACGGCAAACACCGGCGTCTTACCCTTCCTCAATAAGTGCCCGACGATCAGGCTTGAGATCGTGGTCTTTCCGGTGCCGCCCTTACCGGCGACAGCTATCGTAAAACTCAAAACTAACACCTTCCAATGGCCATTTACCTGGCCGGATTTATTGCTTAGTCACCAAACAATCTTACTGTTTGTGATTCCAATCTCGAGATTACGCGCTTCATATGCAAAACTCAACAAATGAGCGCCCGATCAAATTTCTTGCTATACCCCGCTTCGTTCCTTGACCCGTTTCATAACGCTTGGGAACGCATCCAAATTAGTATGCGGCAGGAAGAGCGCCGAGACGTAGTTATCCATGAAGTTCGGATTGGTGCTGAGTTCAAGGTACGTCATTTTCTTGGCGATATCCTTTGCCGACTCGCGGGCGGTTTGGGACAAAAGAACAAGGTGCGCCCCCATGAGCGAACCATTGCCTACATATTTAACGATGTCCTCGGGAAACTCCGGCAACAGGCCGATGGTGATGGCCTGGTCAAGCTCGAGATAGCGGCCAAAGCCCCCGGCGATGAGCACCTGCTCGATCGCTTCGACCGGCATGCCCATTGAATCGAGCAGTGTCGTGATACCGGCGAAAATCGCTCCCTTGGTACGGATAAGGTTGTCGATGTCGGCCTCGGTGATGACGATATCTTCCTTGACCGCCGAATCCTCCGCCCAGACCAGGACGTATTCCCCTTGGTCGTTGTTCTCACGGATACGCGGATGACCGATCTCGATATTAACCTTGCCCTTCTCGTTAATGATTCCTGTCAGGAACAGCTCGGCCAACGCGTCGATAAGACCCGAGCCGCAGACACCCTTGGCTTTGGTCTGACCGATCGTCAGAATCATAGGCTCATAGGTAACCGGGTTGATGCGGACCGTCTCGATCGCGCCTTTTACCGCACGCATGCCGTACTTGACCGAGCCGCCCTCAAAGGCCGGTCCGGCCGAGCACGCGCAGGAGAGCAGCCACTCTGAGTTTCCAAGCGCCATCTCGCCGTTCGTGCCGACGTCTATATAAAGCGTCACTTTATCGGTTTTATATACGCCCGAAGCCAACAGACCCGAGGTGATATCACCGCCGACATAGCTGGCGCGACCCGGGATGCAGTAGACGCGGGCGC
The DNA here is from genome assembly GCF_054640775.1 of Candidatus Aquicultor sp. Lineage (NCBI taxonomy): Bacteria > Bacillati > Actinomycetota > Candidatus Aquicultoria > Candidatus Aquicultorales > Candidatus Aquicultoraceae > Candidatus Aquicultor > Candidatus Aquicultor sp. Next base: position 17,762 of record NZ_JBTSLF010000037.1, read on the forward strand.
CCTCGGCGATATCGACGCCAAGGCTGGATGCTTCTACTGTTGGGATGAAGTTTACTGTTGGGATATAGGGCTCCTCGCGGATGTAGCGGGGGTTGATCCCATAGAAGAGGTGAACCATTGTCGTGTTGCCGGCCGCAACCATATTGACGATATCGTCTTTGCTCACGCCGGTCTTCTCAAGAAGCCTCTTTATAAGGCTGTTTATCGTATCGGTAACAAGGCCCTGAAGCCTTGCCAAACCGTCTTTTTTCAACGAATAGACGATGCGGGAGATGATATCCTCGCCGCAACTTACTTGTGCATTGTAATCAGAAACCCGACCGAGGGATTCTCTGGTGTTTAAGTCGATAATCTCGGCATAGACCGAAGTCGTACCGATATCGACCGCCAGGCCGTAATGAGTAGCGGAGCGATCCCCGGAATCAAGGCGAACAAGGCGCGGGCACTCGCCGTCCCTGCCCTCTATGATAGTTGCGGTCACTTTCCAGTCGGCCTCGCGCAGTTTGACCGCCATCTCTTTGAGGCAGTCAAGATCGACCGTAAAATCAACGAACCCGTGAACGCGGGTAAGCTCTCGCTTCAGGCGTTCGCGATCGCTGAGATTATCATCTAGGGTTGGGGCCGCCATTTCGACGTAGAGCCGGTGCGTTGCCGGCTCGAGTTCGAAATAGCCAAACACCTCACTA
>NZ_JBTSLF010000038.1:0-18417 GCF_054640775.1 Candidatus Aquicultor sp.
ACTTGGCGGCGCGACTGTTTACGACCTGATCACTCGCGCAAAGAAAACGGCATAGCTTCCGGGTTATGTCCGCTTAACGATCGTCAGAAACGAAAGACCCCCTGCTAACACAGGGGGTCTATATTTTAGAATCGTTCTTACCTAATGCCGTTCTTAATATGTGATAAGCGAAAATACGTCTTGTCCTTCGAGCTTTGAGCGTCCATCTAAGAAACTTAGTTCGATTAAAAACGCTACTCCGACAACCGTTCCCCCAAGTTGCTCGACCAGCTTTACTTTTGCCGCAGCAGTGCCGCCCGTCGCTATAACGTCATCGACCACAAGGACCCGCTCTCCCGGTTTAATCGCATCCTCGTGCATTTCAAGCGAGTCGACCCCATACTCAAGCTCATATTCCGCGCTCAGCGTTGTAAACGGTAGTTTACCCGGCTTCCTCGCGGGAACAAACCCGCATCCGAGCCTATATGCCAGCGCGCTTGCCAGGATAAACCCGCGCGCTTCCGCCCCAAGCACGACGTCGATATTCATGTCTTTGTAGTGATCGGCGATTGAGTCGATCGCGTACTTAAAACTTTCCTTATTTCCAAGAAGCGGTGTTATATCGCGAAACATCACCCCTTCTTTGGGCCAGTCCGGAATATCCCTCACATATGTCTTTAGATCCACTCTTACCTCCTAGGAATTGGCATTCATGTATAGGCTTACATGGATAATGTAACATAGTTAGAATATCTTTTGCACGGCCTCTAACTGCTCGCGCGTACCGAGAATCACCACGTGATCTCCTTCCTCGAGTACAGTCGACGCCATCGGTGATGTATTAAACTCTCCCGACCGCTTCCTGATAGCAAGGATCACCGCCCCGGTGCGCTTGCGAATATCCGCCTCAGACAGCGTTTTGCCCCTGCATTTTGATGTTTCGCTCACCGTCAACTCTTCAAGCCGGTACTCTAGATCATCGCCAAATGTAACGACATCGAGATAGTCCGATACCAGAGGACGTATGAGAATGGCCGCCATGCGTTTACCGCCGATTATACTCGGTGACACCACCCGGTTTGCCCCGGCGCGGATCAACTTTTCTCTTGATTCGGCCAGGATGCTCCGGGCGACGATATCGATCTTCGGGTTAAGCACGCGCGCGGTCAGGGTGACAAAGACGTTATCCGCGTCGTTGTCGACAGCAGCTACCAATCCGCTTGCGCGTTCGACCCCCGCCCTCAACAAGACCTCATCGCTTGAGGCGTCGCCTTCGATACACAAAAAGCCTTTTTCGCGGCATTCCTGCACCCTGTCGGGGTTATTCTCTATGATCACGAATGGCGAATGAGATGCCCTGAACTCGTCCGCGACATTCTCACCGACCCTGCCGTAACCGCATAAGATATAGTGTTGTTCCAGTGTTCTTATTTCTCGCTCCACTCTTCTCTCCGTTAATATGCCTGATAGATGCCCTTCGATCATGAATTCCGCTATCGATACAAAAAAGTAAAACGCCGTGCCCACGCCCGCAAAAACAAGAAGCATCGTAAACAACTGTCCAGCGACATCGAGGGGATGAACTTCGCGATACCCGACCGTTGTTATCGTTATAACGGTCATGTACGCGGCATCTATAAACGACCAGCCCTCAAGTACCATGTATCCTGCAATGCCTATTGCTACAACTAGTGCGAACAGGGCAAGCGTAAGCCGTAATTGCCTTAGTAAGTCCACACAGCGCCAACCCCCGATCAAGAAAATAGATAATTGAGAATAGAAAATAGATCCATTAGAATCTTGGTCCGTATTATATTATACGCAAAATGTGCGTGCTCATCATGTTGCAACAGCTCATCTGCCTACTACTGTGAATATTCGCTAACTAAGGCAAAGCTCCTGCATACTCAAGGCTAACCCTCAATAATTCAATCTATTTTCCATTTTCTATTTTCAATTCTCTAGTAAAAGGGGTATGTACTAGTCAAACTGTTGATTTACAACTGGGGTGTGAAAAACGTGGAAAGGTATGAGATCGCTATCATCGGTTCCGGTCCTGCGGGCTATGTCGGCGCTGTCACAGCGGCGCGTGCGGGCGTTCCCGTATGCATCATCGAGAAAGGTGATTTTGGAGGGGTCTGCCTCAATACGGGCTGCATCCCTACAAAAACGCTCGTCGCGTCGGCAAAAGCGCTGAGAAACGCACGCCGTGCGGGCGAATACGGCATCGATATCGGGGATACTATCCAAACGTCGCTAGAAAAGCTTCAGACCCGAAAAGACAGGGTCGTCGATATCGAGAAACAAGGCCTTTTTAAACTTGTCGAGAAGAACGACGTGCAGATACTTAAGGGGCATGCCAGCTTCAATGATATAAACACTCTCAAAATCAGCGGGGCCGACGGAGAGCAAACGATTTTTTCGAAAAACATTATCATAGCAACCGGCTCCAAACCCCACGCCTTGCCCTTTTTGGCTTACGACGGGGTCAAGGTGCTCTCCAGCGACGATCTTTTACGGCTTACCAAGCTGCCGGACTCGATGCTGATTATCGGCGGCGGTTACATCGGCTGTGAGTTCGCCTCTATCTTCTCGGCGCTCGGCACAAAAATCACCATCATCGAGGCATTGCCGAGGCTGCTCATGAACACAGACGAAGAGGTCTCGGCCATCCTTGCCAGGGAATTTAAAAAGGCCGGGATAGATGTCAGAACAAATAGCACGCTTGTCGGAACACGAGTCGACGACAAAGTCGAAGCTACCATAGAAGATGGAACGGTCTTTACCGCAGATATCGCGCTCGTCGCAATCGGACGCCTGCCCTCAACGGGCGGCATAGGCCATGAAAAGATCGGCCTCGAAACCCTACCGAACGGCGGAATCAAAGTCAACAATCAGATGATGACGAATATACCGGGTATCTATGCGGTCGGAGATGTTATCGGCAATCCGATGCTCGCTCACGTCGCCTCCGCCGAGTGTAAGGTCGCGGTCGCAAATGCCCTTGGGAACCGTTACATGATGGATTACACGGTAATCCCGAGCGGGATTTATACCTACCCCGAGATAGGAAGCGTCGGCATCACTGAAGGCCAGGCTAAAGACATGGGTATGGATGTTAAGGTCGGAAGTGTCGAGCTACGTAGCCTTGGGATATCGCACGCGTCGGGAGAAATCGCCGGCAAAGCCAAAATCATCGCCGATGCGATATCTGATAGAATCGTAGGCGTTCACGTTATCGGCGAGCGCGCCACCGATATTATCCATGAGGTGGCTGTGGCCATGTATCAGGGTATGACGGCATCGGCCCTCGGTATGGTAATCCATGCCCATCCGACGTTTTCCGAGCTGATATACGAAGCCGCCCTCGACGTTAATGGCAACGCGATCTATATGCAGAGGTTGGCGGCCTGAAACACACGCAAAAACCATGATAAAGAAGATTCGTCTTCAAGTTGAGGAGCTGTTATAAGTATGACCGAGAAACCTATTTATGCCGATTACAATGCGTCGACGCCTGTCGACCCGGCAGTATCCGCTGAGATGATTCCCTACCTCACCGAATACTTCGGCAATCCCTCAAGCGCGCACTGGTACGGAAAACAATCCAGGAAAGCCGTTGTAAAAGCACGGCAGCAGGTTGCGGATTGCCTCGGCTGCACGCCGCAAGAGGTCATATTTACAAGCGGCGGAAGCGAATCGAACAACCTGGCGATAAAGGGCATCGCACACGCAAACCGCCATCACGGAAGCCATATTATAACCAGCGATGTCGAACACCCCTCGGTAATCGAACCATGTAGACGACTTGAAAAGGAAGGGTTCGAGCTGACCGTTTTACCGGTGGACGAATACGGCATGGTATCCGTTGAAGACGTTAGAAACACAATTCGCAAGGACACGATCCTCATCACGATTATGCACGCAAACAACGAGGTAGGAACGATTCAGCCGATTGAGGATATAGGTATGATGGCGAAGGAACTGGGTATCTACTTCCACACCGACGCAGCGCAAAGCGTGGGTAAGATTCCGGTAAACGTGGATGACCTGGGGGTCGACCTGTTAACCGTTGCCGGGCATAAATTCTACGCTCCCAAAGGCGTTGGCGCCCTTTACGTAAGAGAAGGCACCGAGATCGAGCCCATTATCGACGGGGCATCTCAGGAATTCGGTCTTCGTGCAGGCACAGAAGCGGTGGCCATGATCGTCGCCCTCGGCAAAGCATGCGAAGTTGCGACAGAATCCCTCGACCAGGTATCGGCTCACCTTCTTAGGCTCGGGCAGAGAATGTACGAGCACTTTGCCACCGATGTGCCTAACTTCAGGCTAAACGGGCACCCCACCGATCGCGTGCCTAATACGCTCAACATAGGCTTTCCAGGGGTTCTTGCCTCAGACCTCCTCGCATCGACACCCGAGGTCGCCGCCTCCCCCGGCTCTGCCTGCCAAGCGGAATCGCTCGAAATATCTCATGTCTTAATGGCTATGGGCGTGGAAGAAACGTATGCGATGGGCTCCTTACGCATAAGCCTCGGTAAATGGTCGACCGATGACGAAATCGACACTATCGTCGACCTTCTCTCGGCCAGGTACGAGAGCCTACTCGAAGGACACACGCATCAAAGCGCGGGGTAATAGTGCAGCGATTAGCGATTGGGTGTAGGTCGAGGGTGAGGGTATTTATTGCATTTTTAGTATACTTTAGGGCTCGCGGGTTTTAGGACTGATAACATCAGCCGTAAGTCGTCGCGGATGAGCCTCGTCATAAGGAAGTGGTCTCGGACGTATCGCCGGCCTTTCTGCCCTTGTTCCGCGGCCATTTTCGGATCGGCCAACAACTCCAACACCCGCATTGCGGTCTCGTCCACCGAACCTACCAGAAAGCCCCCGCCCCCCGCGAGTTGCAGGGGAATACCGCCCGCACGACCCGCTACTACCGGCGTCCCTTTCCATAAGGTCTCCGAAACGACCAATCCGAATCCCTCTTTTATCGACTTCTGGACGACTACATCGGACAGATGTTGCAAGGCGTTGACCTGCACATCGGTCATGGCTTCGAAGTTGGTAAATACATGGATTCGGGGATCTGCATGTTTAGCGTCGATTACTTTATCGTACATCTCCCAACCCTCTGGATCGTCCGTCGCCATCGAGCCCACCAGTATCAGGCGAGCATCCGGGCGTTCCTGCGAGACAAGGCGGTATGCCTCGATCACCCCGAGCGGGTCCTTCCATGGGTCGAAGCGCGATACCTGACAGATGATGGGGCCGTCCTTCGGCACCCCTATCCATTTCAACATGCGCCAACACATTTCCCGGGGAAGCTCCATGTTCTTCGGGCTTAAGGGGTCGATTGCCGGAGCAATAATCGCGACCCTACACCCCAGGCCCTTAGGAACAAACTCTTGCATCGTAAAGACCGCTGCATCGTACTCCTGGATAAACGGCAGCAAAAAACCCCAAATGCTTGGGTTCGGCGTCGACGTATCTATATGGCAGCGCCAAATCCAGTGCGATTGAATATCGGGTCGTAAAGAGCGCAGCGCCACCGGTTGAGGGTCGTGGACGAAGATATAATCAAAGTCGCTCTCCAAAGCCTCCGCGTTTAGTTTATTGAATGCAAGGTAGGTCTCTTGATCGGTTCTGGTGAGATTGTAAGGGGCTCCCTGCAGGGCGTTATGTAGCGATTTGGTAACGTGAAAAAACCGCTCATCTCCGGTGATGACCTGCCAATGCGCGTCGATTCCAAGCGCCCTTTCTATAGGTATCACAGAGCGCAGTATTTCCGAGACACCCCCGCCGAGAAGTGTTGAATTGATGTGAAGCACGCGCACCCCTTGTAGCTCTTGAGCGAGCAATCGCAGTTCATCTATCTCATCCGGCAGTGCTTTCTCGTACATATCAAGCTGTAGTTCACCGATATCGACCATTCTCGGCATTGGCAACTCCCCTCTCGGGTAAAGACTTACCCAAAAAAGGGAAACAAAAAACGGCCCGCGTGGGCCGTTCGATTCATTTCTTTACTCCCTATTCCCTTGACCATATCAGCAGAACGGGTATATCGGTTCGACGAAGAAGCTCTTTGACAGTCGTGGCACGCCGCTCCTCAAGATGACCGTGCCAACCAAGGGCTATCAGGTCGTCTCCATTTTCCTGGGCGAATTTGAGCATGACATCCGCAGGCTCACCCTCTCGCTCAAAGAGTTTCAAGCTCACTTCCAGCGGGCGCTGTGCGTAGAATCGCTCGACGAACTCCTGCGCCCAGGCAGGCCAATCGTATCGCGGGTAATCCACATAGCGAGGCGGTGTTATCGTACCGGGCTCACGCGACGGCTTCTCGCCGACAACACCGATATTGAGCACGTCGACCTCGGCATGAACCCGCTTCGCGAGGTTAAATACCTGAATCATAACCGCCGCAGCGGTAGGCGACCCATCTTGCGGCACCAGCATTTTCTTCGGCTTCCATTGGGGGTCGGGCGTATGCGCAATATCGGGCCGGATAATCATCACCGGATTAATAGCCCGCTGCACTATACCCGTGGTGGTAGATCCCAGAAGGTGCTCTGTGTTGAACGTCCACCCGTGGCTCGACATTACGATCATTTGCGTATCGACGCTGGCCGCAAAGCGAAGGATTTCGTCGGCTGCATCCACTCCCTGTATCTGGTGAAGCGAAAAATCCCTTACTTCGATCTGCCCTATTTTTAGCTTCTTAACAAGGTCTCTTTCGGACAATAGCTCTTCCGTTACATGAACGATGTAAAGCACGGCCCCCATGATATTCGTCATGGCCTCGGCCGCGCCCAACGCCTTTACCGCAATCTCAGATCCATCTAGAGGTAGAATTACCGCCGGTCTATTTCTCATGCTACACCTTCTTGCTCCTTCCCATCGAGTTCGCCCCAGGTGGAGCCATCCCATTCAGATTTATAGGTCTCACCGGGTTTAAGCGTTTGCAGCTGGCGGCCGTATATTCCGACCGCGACCTCGCTTACCTGCCCAACGGTGACGATGATATGTTTGTCTCTTTCGACATCGAAATCGATAGTGTTGTTACGCCAGGTGAGCGCAAACTTAACCTGTTTCCACTCTTCCGGAAGCTTCGGGTCTATATAGAGACCGTCCTCCTCGGGTCGCATGCCGGCAAACCCCATAATCAATTGCTGCCAAAGACCCCCAAGGGCGGCCGCATGGACTCCCCCGGCCGCGTTACCCATATTATTGGCCAGGTCGATCTGGGCTGCCTGGCGGAAATAACGCATCGCCATATCAAGCATCCCAAGCCGTGCGGCAACAAGGCCGTACATGCTTGGAGACAACGAGCTGCCGTGCCCCGTGCGCCGCTCGTAATAATCAAAGTTTTCCTTAATTACGTCTTCGCTAAACTTGTGCTCCAATATATACAGAAGCATTACCACATCCGCTTGCTTCACAAGCTGCGACGCGGCCGTCTCTTCCCTGCCAAGGATGGAATCGAGCGGAGCGGTTCTCGGCTCGAACTTGTAAACGTCGATGTCCTTCAAATTGAAGAACCCGTCGAACTGCTCGATAAGGTTTCCGTGATTCCTATCTATATACATGTTCTCGGCGACATGCGCCCATTCGACCAACTCGTTCTCATCGAAAGCAAGCTTTTCCTTAAGCGCGAGCCACTTCTCCGGATAGTCATTTTTCAGGTAACCGATAGCATCTACGGCCCTATCGATATTCCAGACCGCCATCATGTTTGTATAGGTATTGTCGTTTACGATCTCGTGATACTCGTCGGGACCCTCTATGTTGGGAATATGATAAACGCCCTCATGCTCTTCGACGCGGCTCACCCAAAACCGTGCGGTCTCAATGAGTATTTCCGATCCGGCGTTTACAAGGAAGTCCTCATCCCGCGTGGCGATCCAGTACTGCCATACGCCGTAAGTGATAGCGCAATTTATGTGTTGCTCGAGTTTACCCGACAGGATGAGGATTACCTCGCCGTTAGGAGCGATTACGCTTTCCGGCGTCATCTCCTCGCCTGTGCTCGTCGATTCCCAGGCGAACATGGCGCCTTTCGCGCCCATATCCTTCGCTTCCTGTCGTGCGGCATGTATCGTGTGGTAACGATACATAAGCATGGCCCTCGCAGTTGCCGGGTGCGTGTAGATGAAGAATGGGATCATGAACATATCCGCATCCCAGAATATATGGCCTTTGTAGATCGTGCCGGTAAGGGTTCTGGCACTGATCGATACGCGCTCATCAAAATCATTGCCTGCGATTATCAAATGGTATCCCGCAAAATTAGACCATAACTGCGCGTCGGGGTCGCCGTCAATCGTAATGGCCGCGTCTTCCCAGCGTTTCGCCCAGGCATCCACATGCTCGAGAAGCATATCATCAAAACCGCGACCGGCATATGTACTGACCTCTTCAGTTGCCCTTTGCACGGGACTGTCCGTGTCTCTGGTCGTATATATGCCGACGAATTTGTCGATCTCTATCTCCTGGCCCTCGTCGGCCTGCCATCTCCATTGCTCGCTCACACCGCAGTCGTTGATAAATGTGCGGTAATCGGGTTTCAACATGCCGCCCCTGACTACGCTCAGCTGGGCTTCGGCGATTTTAATATCGGTGAACTCTGTTTTGGTCACCATCATGATACCCCGACCCCCGTCCAGGTCGCGCTTCTCGATGGGCTCGGCGCCGATACCGGCTTTGCGGCAGAGTTCGATACCCGTTTCAACGCGAATTTCTCCCCTGTAGTTCTCGGGGACCACGCGGATTCTAAGCGCCATCGCGTGTGGCTCGGCAAGTGACGCGAACCTCGAGAATCGTATCGACGTTATGCGGCCCTTTTCGCCCCTATGACGCCACTCGCGGTGCATGACTCCCTTTCCCATGTCGAGGGTTCGTTTATGACTGAGGATAGTCCGCTCATCCATTGTGAGTTCTTGACCATCGACATATATCCTGGTAAACACCCAATCGGCGATTATCGAAAGCTCTTCTATCTCGCCCGGGGCGGCCCTATCGTAAACACCCGCAAGTAGAGTTGCCGGCTCTGAGCCTATGCCTTGCTCCTCGAGCGATCCGCGGGTGCCGAGGTATCCGTTTCCGACGGTAAAGATGGATTCGATCTCGCGCTCGCGTAACGGGTCGTAACCGTCTTCGATGATCAAAAACGTCGGGTCTTCTGTTACGCAGAGCTTCTTGTATAGCTCGGCCTGCTCTTTCATCAGCTGAAGGAAGCACGCCGGGCCTCCGCCGGTATGAATGACGCCGGGGGGCACGCCGTTTGGCTCTTTGCCGACCGAAACATAGGTTATTCCGGGCGCTGCCGGCAGGTACATCCTGAAATCACTGCCCTCGAATCCGGCGATCGGCCCGAACTCGTCGCCGAGCACCAGCGTGTCGGTGAACGGAATATTTTTCTTTTTGGATAACTCTTCTATGACCCATTTTATTGAATCGGATTTATCGGTTAGGCCGACCTCGATATGCTTTACATCGCTTGTTAACCTGGCATCGAAAAGCCCGAGGTCGTGCGCATAGCGCTCGGTAAGGTCAAACGCCTCTCCTAAGCCGCCGGCAAAGCCGCCGTTATTAAGGCGTTCTTCTGTCGCTTTTAAAAGTTCGCCTATCTGCGATTTTGGAGGGTTTTCCCACTCGGGGATAAGATCGATCTTACGACGGTTCATGCGATTATAGACGATCTCGATGTTAACGTTTGATCTGCTCTCGATGTGCTCCTTTACGGCTTCTGCTGCGCGATCGAGAATCCTGTTCTCCTCTTCGGTCGCAACCCGCTCAGAAAGTACGACCGGCTCGGAATTCTCGTCAAAGCCGTACACTTCAGAGCCCCTATCCGTGCAAACAAAGAGGTTCTTCTTGTGGGGTCCGTGAATCAGCGAGGCGAACTGGCGGTTTACATTGCCGAAGTTCGTGCCGGTGATAACAACGATATATATCCCGTATTTCATGAGCTGCTCGAGTGCCTCCGTGACGGCCCGTGCATCGGCGTTACGGTTTTCAACGGCCGTTCCATCCCAATCAAACGCAACGATCTTGTACGGGTGTTTCTTTATCTTTGGAAAAGCGACTACGCAATCATTCAAGGTAAAAACTCCAATTCAATAATTTGTATTAAGCTTATCCGACACTATCCTACCCAAATGCAGGTACTCTCTTTTCCACTTATTATCGGAAATTTTATGGAGAAATTAAATGCACAAGTGATGTATACCCATACAAGCCTCAAAGTAGATAGCGAACCTCTCGCGTATCGGTTCTTTTTTGGCGTTGGGTGTCGCTTGCGCTTCGTACCAGGGGCAGACTGAAATCACAGAAGTGATTTCAGCATTATCACTTCGTCAACAAACTCACCGTTAAATATGAATTGCCGTGGAATTTGAGCGACGATATTAAAGCCATGGCGCTCATATAAAGATAGCGCTTTCTCGTTGGCATTAAAAGCACTAAGACGTATCATCACCGGTCGCGGTAATAAGTCGGTTCGCGCCGCGTCGATCGCACGGGTTAGTAGCGCCGAGCCTAAGCCGATCCCGCGGTAGCCCCGCTTAACCGATATGCCGAAATCGGCTACATGGTCGGCTCTCTCGGCGCGGTTGCCGACCGAAGCAAGCCCAACGATCGCATCATCCGCTTCCGCAACAAGAACTACCATTCTTGCAGATTTGACGGCGATCATGCTGCCTTGCAGCCACGCGCGCTCATCGTCCACTGTTTGCTTTGACCGCGTAAGGATCATGGCTTCGGAATCCGCCACGATGTCGTTAATAAACTTCAGAAACTTGCGCGGCCTATTCGAACGGCCCTCTTGAAGCCTGCGGATTACGAACTCTTTGCCTTTTAGGTTTATTGTTTCCACCCGAACACCTCAACTCCTTCTTAATGTAAATAAAAACGCGCACAATGACAAATAGTTTCAGCTATTCACCGTTCTTCCCTATACCCTGCCCCCGCTCTTTAAATTATTAATTGACCCAGGCAAATAATCCGATATAATTAAACATATGAACATATATTCATATGAGTGGAGTTTATACTATGTCGATTGATGAAATTTGCGTTGAAACCCGGTTCGACGCCTCAAAAGTCAATGATGTGAAAGAGCATCTGCGACATCTGATACCGGATGTCGCGATCGAGCGCCTTTCGGATACATTTAAGGTGCTATCGGACCCTACCAGGGTGAAGATAGTGTTCGCGCTGCGCCGTAGCGAGTTGTGCGTATGTGAGATCGCCGAGGTAGTCGGGATGAGCCAGTCGGCCGTCTCGCACCAGCTGCGAAAGCTAAAAGACCATCGCGTAGTCAAGCGCCGTAAGGCAGCCAAAATGGTGTACTACTCGCTAGACGACGAGCATATTATACAACTGCTGACTCAGGGTATCTCGCACGTTCAGGAAGAACTGCATAACCGCATGGACCTCCCCATAGACAAGGGGTTTAGGTGATGCTTTGTGGTGATTAAGGATAAAGGCGGCGAGCGAACGACAGAAGAAACCGTGGCGATATCGGGCCTTGATTGCCCGGACTGCGCCCTGAAGGTGCAGAAGGCTCTTCAAAAATTACCCGGCGTCGAAAACGCGGAGGTCAACTTCACTGCATCGAATCTGCGCATTAAGTATGACCCCCAGGTAAGCTCGAAAGAAACGGTCTTCACGCTCATTAAAGACTTCGGATACGGTGTCGGAACGGCCGAGGCTACAAGAACGTCGACGTTTCGCATCGGCGGGCTCGATTGCCCGGACTGCTCGGCGAAATTGCAGAAAAAGCTCGCGGATCTCGAGGGCGTTGATTCAGCCGAGCTGGTCTTTGAGACCGGAAAGCTTACGGTAAGCCACCATGAAGAAGTCATTCCCGGTTCGGAGCTTATCAAGATTATCGAGGCCAGTGGGTATAGCGCACGACTTGAGGGCGCCAAGCGGGTCGAAACGTCTAAGGGCTCGTTCTGGTTTTCCGACAAGAGAGCGTTAACCGTGCTGATTGCCGCCGGTCCCCTTTTGATCGCGGGTCTTCTTCAATTATTTCTTGGACAAAGTATCCTTACGATAGCATTATTTACCGCCGCCGCCGTTGTCGCCGGATACAGGCCGGCCAAGAGTTCGATATCTTCGCTGAAGTCGCGCGTGTTCGACATGAACGTTCTTATGACGGTTGCGGTTATAGGGGCGATAGTGCTCGGGCAGTGGGCCGAGGCCGCCACCGTCATGTTTTTGTTTGCGCTGGGGACTATGCTTGAGGCATATACGATGGATAAGACCAGGCATGCGATTCATCGCCTGCTTGAGCTTGCGCCGAGTGAGGCTACGATTAAAACTGAGAGCGGCACTAAAATCATCCCGATCGAGGACGTTCGTATCGGCGATATCGTGGTAGTCAAGCCCGGTGAGGGCATTCCGGTAGACGGTGAGATCGCTTCCGGTAGGTCATCTATAAATCAATCGGCCATTACCGGCGAGTCCCTGCCGGTCGTCAAAGAGGTGGGCGACCAGGTCTTTGCAGGTACGCTCAACCTGGAAGGATACCTGGAACTCAGGTGCGCGAAGCTCTCCAGTGATACAAAAATAGCCAATATTATCCACCTGGTCGAAGACGCCCAGGCCAAAAAGGCGCCTTCTCAGCGATTTATCGACAGGTTTTCCGTCTACTATACGCCGGTCGTCATCGGAATCGCTCTCACCATAGCGATAATCCCTCCGCTTGCCGGGCAACCGTTTATTCCATGGTTTTACAGGGCGCTGGTGTTGCTGGTAATCGCGTGTCCGTGTGCGCTGGTCATCTCCACGCCGGTGTCGATTGCGGCGGCCATCGGTGCCGCGTCGAGAAACGGTGTGCTTGTTAAAGGCGGTGCGTACCTTGAGGCCGTGGGCCAGGCATCCGCAATCGTATTCGACAAGACGGGCACGCTCACTACGGGACGGCTTTCGGTCACCGATGTCGTGCCGTTAAACGGTTATAAAGAGGACGAGATCATCAAGCTGAGCGCTGCGATGGAGTCAAGATCGGGCCACCCGCTGGCAGAGGCCATCATCCGGTACGCGGGCGAACAGGGTCTTGAGTTCAGGGAGCCCAACAACTTCGAGTCGCTCCCGGGACGCGGTCTAAAAGCCGACTTCGGCGGCATTACATACTATATTGGCAATCCGAGGCTTTTCGCGGAGATCGATATGGCCGACCCGGATGTCGATCCCCTGATATTCGCCTTGCAGCGTGAAGGAAAAACCGTCTTCATACTTGGGAACAGTTCGAAGCTTTTAGGAATCGTCGCGGTTGCGGACAGGCTGCGCGAGGATGCGCGGCACACCGTAAAGCAGCTTCGAAGTATCGGCATCGCCAATATTGTTATGCTCACCGGCGACAATGCGGATACCGCGAAGGAGATCGCTTCCCAGGTCGGTATCGACGATTACCGTTCGGAGTTGTTGCCGGAGGATAAGGTCAAAGCCATCGAGTCGCTCTCCGATACATACGGGCGTGTGGTGATGATAGGCGACGGCGTAAACGATGCGCCGGCTATCTCGCGCGCGGACGTCGGCATCGCCATGGGCGCGATCGGTTCGGATATCGCGCTTGAGACCGCGGATATCGCGCTGATGGCCGATAAACTCCATAACGTGCCGTATACGATTAACCTAAGCAGGCGCGCGCTGCGAATCATAAAGCAAAATGTGGCCGCTTCGATTATTGTAAAGCTCGCGTTTATCTTCCTTGCGGTGTTCGGGGCAGCGACGTTATGGATGGCGGTCTTCGCCGATACGGGTATCTCGTTGCTCGTGATTTTAAACGGAATGCGATTATTCATGCGCAAGGGTTATATATAAGGGTTTTTATAAGGAGTTTTAGCTGGATGAAAAAAGCAAGTGTTGATTACAGCAAATGCCAGGTTTGCAGCAAGTGCACGGCACGCAAAGCCTGCCCGACAAAAGCGCTGTTTAAAATAGATGAAGATGAGCCCGCATCGGTGGATATCCAACTCTGCTATGGGTGCGCGAAATGTACGATGGAGTGCCCCCATAACGCTATATACGTTCGAGACCTTTAATTAGGCGGCTTTTTTGGCTGAGGCTCCTTCGTCCGGCTTGCTTTTCTGGTCATAAGTTGCTTGATGATATCGCTGTACATCTTCAACCGCGCCTTAAACCCGTGAATCGGGCCGAGTTTTTCCTCTTTCATAACCTGGGACGCATCGGGAAACGCTACTTCTTCAACCTTGAGATTGTTTTGTTTGGCGTGTTGCGTAATGGCTATCTCTACACCAAACCCGGTGGATTCGAGGTCCGGTAATCCCGTTAAAAGCTCTCTTCGCATCGCTCGCTGTCCTGATATAAAGGGGATGATTGTTTGGGCGAGATCTGTCCGTAGCCTGCCTCCCGTAAATTTTCCTACCGTCATCATGAGTTCGCGATTATCTAACAGGGGTTGAATGAGGTCCGTTATATGATCGGGTGTTATCCCGATAAGGTCGGCGTCGATGAATGCGATGATGTCGGCATCCGTGGCCTCGATGCCGGTTTTCATGGCCGCTCCTTTGCCCCCGTTTGTTTCGCGCTCGATTACGCGGACATTGTAAGACCGCGCGACCTCAGCCGTTTTGTCGCGCGACCCATCGCTGACGACCAGTATCTCATCGATCAGGCTAACGTTCTTCAAGATATCTAAGACGCCGCCAATATGCTTTTCCTCGTTATATGCCGGTACTATGATGATGATCTTATCCGGCGTTTTCTCCATCTGGTCCTCCAGGCTGCAACTGCGAGCGCATCCTTGTTACCAGCTTTGATATCTTATTGATCGCATCATCCAGCGGGTATTCGATTCGCTCTCCGGTCGCCCTAATCTTTACTTCTACATTGCCACTTTTCACTGTTCGATTACCTATTACGATCTGCACCGGAAAACCTATCAAATCTGAATCGGCGAATTTCTTTCCCGCCGATTCGATTCTGTCATCGAGCACAACCTCGACATTGTTTTCGCCAAGGCCTGCATAAATCTTGTCTGCGATTTCTTTTTGCTCGTCCTTATCGTAATTCAAGACGACTATCGAGACCTCGTAGGGGGCTATTGAAATCGGCCAGATAATACCGTTTTCATCGTGATTCTGTTCGATTGCGGCGGCGGCTGTGCGGCTTATGCCTATTCCGTAAGTGCCCATAATATACGGTTTTATCTGGCCGTCCTCATCGATATATGTCGCTTCCATAGAAGCGCTGTATTTCGTTCCCAGTTGGAATATTTGGCCAACCTCGATCCCCCGCGCCGAGAGAAGCACTCCCCCGCAGATGGGGCATTTGTCACCTGCTTTAATCGTTTTTATGTCGGCCCACTCTTCGACCTGGAAATCCTCACCTGCGTTGACGTTGATAAGGTGCACGTCGGGTTTATTGGCGCCTACTACGAAATTCCGCATAACGGATATCTCTTTATCCGCTATCAGACGAACGTTTTTGATGCCGACCGGCCCGACAAATCCCTGGATAAGCTCGGGGTAATCCTGCCATTCGGCGCCGGCGAGAAGGTGAAAATCCGTCGTGCCCAACGCCACGGAAAGCTTCTCATCGTTAACGTCGCGATCGCCCCGGACGAGTACGCCTGCCAGTTCCGACGCACCGTATTTGTAGATCAAGGTCTTGACTATTTTGTCCTCGGGGATGTTGAGGAACCTCGCGACTTCTTCGACGCTTTTTTGCCGGGGTGTTTCGACGAGTTCCGATTGCTTGATCGCCTCTGTTGAAGGCTCGGCCAGAGGCGCCGTTGCTACTTCGTCGCTTGCCGCATAGTCGCATGAGTCGCAGTAGAGAATCGTGCTCTCGCCTGATTCGGCGAGAACCATGAACTCCTGGGATACCTTGCCGCCGATGAGGCCGGTTGCGGCATCTACCGCTCTAAAATCAAGGCCGCACCTGGAAAATATCCTGCTGTACGCATCATACATCTCACTGTATGATCGCTGCATTTCCTCGACAGTTCTATTGAAGCTATAGGCGTCTTTCATGATGAACTCGCGGCCGCGCATCAGGCCGAACCGCGGACGAATCTCATCCCTGAACTTTACCTGTATTTGATAGAGCGTTAGCGGCAGCTGACGGTACGACTTGACCTCGTTTTTAACTAGGTCGGTTATCATTTCTTCGGCCGTTGGTCCGAGGGCGAATTCCCTGTCGTTGCGATCGGTCATCCTCATCATCTCGGGGCCGAATTGGTCCCAGCGCCCGGTTATCCTCCAGAGGTCTGCAGGTTGAAGAACCGGCATCAGGATCTCCTGAGCGTTAGCCCTGGTCATTTCCTCGCGAACGATACGCTCGATCTTTTTGATGACGTTATAGCCAAGCGGTAGGAATGTGTAGATTCCTGCCGCCACTTTTCGTATCATCCCCGCCCGCATAAGGAGCTTATGGCTCATCACTTCAGCCTCTGAAGGGCTCTCCTTTAACGTCGGCGCTAATAGTATTGAGAATCTCACTTGTCAGCCTCCTTGAAAACTAATAAATAGTATGCAGTACGCAGTAGGCAGTATGCAGAGCGAGGGAAAGGGATGAGGGTAAAAATCTTTAACCCTCATTCTAGACCTTCACACTGCTTACTCCCTACTGCTTACTCCTTACTTTTCTTCTTGTGTTTGCACGTCAACTATTAGTTTCTCTATCTCACCCATCAATTCCTCTACCATGGCGTCGGCCGGTACACGGCGGATGGCTTTTCCGGCTTTGAAGAGCACCCCTTCACGTTTGCCGCCGGCGATACCGATGTCGGCTTCCTTCGCCTCACCGGGGCCGTTTACCACACACCCCATGATGGCGACTTTCAGCGGCGAGCGTATGGTCATAAGGCGCTTCTCTATCTCTTCCACGACCGGTATGACATCGATATCGCAGCGCCCGCACGTCGGGCAGGATATGATTTCGGGGCCGTACGATCTCAACCCCAGCGCCTGCAATATTTGGAATCCCACTTGTATTTCGTGTACGGGGTCTGCAGAGAGCGACACGCGCACCGTGTCGCCTATTCCCCCGGCGAGCAAAACACCCAAACCTACCGACGACTTGATCGTGCCCGACATCAGCGAGCCGGATTCCGTTATGCCTAAATGTAGCGGATAACCGGTTGCTTCGGCAAGCATTCGGTACGCTTTTATCGAGTTGACGACGGATGAGGATTTTACCGAGAGCACGATATCGTGAAAGTTCATCTCTTCGCAAAACTGAACGTACTCGATGCAACTTTTAACGAGCGCTTCGGCAGGATCTTGCTCGTTTTTATATTTTGGATGGAGCGAGCCCGAGTTTACGCCGACGCGAATCGCGACGTTGTTCTCGCGCGCTTTTTCGATTACCTTGGCGAAGTTTTCAAGACCGCCAATATTGCCCGGGTTTATGCGGATTTTATCGGCGCCGGCGTCGATGGCGCCGATTGCATACTCCCAGTGGAAGTGGATATCCGCGATGAGCGGAATATTGATTTGCTTTTTTATCTTCGGCAATGCCTCTATCGCCTCGCGGGTCGGTACCGCAACGCGGACGAGTTCGCAGCCCACGGCTTCGAGGTCTCTTATTTGCTCAACGGTCGATGCGACGTCTTCGGTTTTTCTGTTCGTCATCGACTGAACGGCGACGGGGTTGCCGCCGCCGATCTCTACATCGCCGATTCTAACCTTTGCGGTTTTTTGCGCCATTTATCCACCACCGGGGAACGGTGTCCCTTGAATTATTTTGAAAATATCCGAGAACACGAAGTACACCATGAGCGCCAGCAGTAACGCCATTCCCGCTGCGTTGATTGCAAATACCGCCTTTTTGTTTACGGGCCCGCGCTTGATGCCCTCGATTCCCAATATCGCCAGCCTTCCGCCATCTAGCGGCGGTATGGGCAGCAGGTTTACTATTCCGATGTTAATACTTATTAAGGCCAGTAGCCAAATATACGACCAGAAGCTTTGTTGGATTATCTTTGCCGATTCGTAGACGATCCTGACAGGCCCTGCGCTATCTTTGGCCAACAAGCCGATTTTCTGCGTAAAGACAACGTAGAGTGTTACCACCATGAATTTAATAATCATGATCGTAGTCAATAAGCCTTGATATAACGCTTCATGGGGAAGCGGGGTTCGAAGATGCTGGCTTATTCCTAAAAACCCCTGGCCCTTGTTGTTGTCCAGAACCGGAGTGAATGTTCGCGTCTTCCCGTCGCGCTCGGCGACTATCGTTATCTCTTTGCCCGGCTTTTTCTTGATAATGCTAACCGCTTCATTCCAGTCCTTGATTTTTTTACCTTCGACCGAGATGATCTTGTCGCCCGCATGTAAGCCCGCTTTTGCGGCCGGCCCGCCTTTTACGACTTCGCCGATTAGGTTCGTGTGATCGGGTACTCCCTGGAACATCATCATTATAGCGATTAAGAATATGGGGAGCACCATGTTCATAAACGGGCCC
>NZ_JBTSLF010000039.1:0-18317 GCF_054640775.1 Candidatus Aquicultor sp.
TGAATATAAACGACCCTGCTTAGCGGATGTCATTATCGATAAAATGCACCATGAGCTACCACAGCTATATAAGAATTTTGAGGATTCAAATCTGATATCTGAGGGTCTTCAGGCCGAGGGGTGGTATTCAAACCTCGGAGGCAAACGAAGATATCTTGTGTTTGAGGCGGCACCTATCTATAACAGCAAAGGCGAGTTGACCACTGTAATTGAAACACTTCAAGATTTTACAGACCGAAAACAAGCCGAGGAAGCGCTTGAGAACGAGCGTAATTTTACCTCTACCATTCTGGATACCGTTGGCGCTCTGGTCATCCTGCTTGATTGTGAGGGGCGCATTGCGCTTTTCAACAGGGCATGCGAAGAGATGACCGGCTACACGTTTGAAGAGGTGCGCGGGCGCCATATTTGGGACATACTAATTCCGCCCGAAGAAATAGAATCAACCAAAGCCGTTTTTGCAGAACTTACAGCCGGAAAATTTCCCAACCGGCATGAAAGCAGTTGGCTGGCCAAAACCGGCGAGCGCAGGCTTATTGCCTGGAGCAACACCGCTTTAGTGGGTGATGATGGGGAAGTGCAATGGGTCATCCCGATCGGGATGGACGTAACCGACCGCAAGCAGGCAGAGGAAACCATCAACTACATGTCTTACTATGATACGCTAACCGGTTTGCCCAACCGGGCGCTGTTTAACGATCGCCTTAACCTGGCGCTCGCCTATGCGCACCGCAACCAGGAGGTCTTTGCAGTTATGTGCCTTGACCTCGATAGCTTTAAGAGCATCAACGATACGATGGGGCATGTTGTCGGAGACGAGGTGCTCCAGGGCATTTCAAAACGCCTGCAAGAATGCCTGCGCGAGGGCGATACGGTGGCCCGTCTGGGGGGCGATGAGTTCGCGCTGTTACTGCCGCAGGTAACGGGCGTTGAAAATGTTGTGAAGGTTGCTCAAAAAATATTTGACGCAATACAGCCACCGTTTAATTTCGACGAGCGTGATTTTTACACGACCACTAGTATCGGCGTCAGCCTGTATCCTTACGATGGCGATGATCCGCAAACCCTTATTAAGAATGCCGAAGTTGCATTGTATCGCGCCAAGGAGCAAGGTAGGGCCAATTATCAGCTGTATGCCCCCGCCATGAACGCGAAGGCGTTTGAGCGACTGGCGATGGAAAACAGCATGCGAAAGGCTTTGGAACGCGAGGAGTTCATCGTCTATTATCAACCGATCGTCGATATTACGACGGGGAGAATCATTAGCATGGAGGCGTTAATTCGCTGGCAGCACCCTGCACTAGGCCTGGTATCTCCGGCGGAGTTCATTCCGCTTGCGGAAGAAACCGGCCTAATCGTCCCGATCGGTGAGTGGGCCTTAAAAACTGCGTGCGAGCAAAACAAGGCATGGCAAAAATCCGGTTTACCCGAGGTACGCATATCCGTGAACCTCTCGGCGCGCCAGTTCCAACAGCAGAACCTTGTCGAGATGGTAAACCAAACGCTCGAAGCAACCGGTTTGGCACCGGAATACCTTGAGTTCGAGATCACCGAGAGCGTGGTCATGAAGGATGCCGACGCGGCTATCGCAATTCTGCATGAGATGAAAAAGCGAGGCATAAAGGTCGCCATCGATGATTTCGGAACCGGTTACTCATCCTTGGGGTACTTAAAACGGTTCCCGATCGACAAGTTAAAGATCGACAAGTTGTTTGTCCATACTGTTACCACCGACCCGAGCGACGAGGCGATCGCTGAGGCGATTATAGCCATGGCGAAAAGCCTGAACCTACGTGTTGTCGCTGAAGGTGTTGAAACGGTAGAACAACTCGAACTCTTGCACTCCTTGCGTTGCGACGAAATGCAAGGTTATCTATACAGCAGGCCGCTTCCGGCTAAAGAAGCCACCAAACTGCTCCGCAGCGGCCACCAAAAAGCCAAAACCCTCTGGCTTAAAAAAGATGCCCGTAGTGCTTAGAATTGGAGCGCCCAGCGCCGTTACCCCCATATAATATTTAACAATATAAATTATAACGAATATTAATACAAATTCAAGGCTTTGCTTATCCTTGTCCTTGAGTGGATATACATTACTTTGTGACAATCGCGCCGATTATGACTACGACTCACGCGTTTACTTATATCAGGTAAGCGTTATAATGAGATGATTGAGGCATGCTTCTTTGGACTGCCGAACGCATCTTGGAGGACTTATGGATAACAGGCCTATCGGCATATTCGATTCCGGACTGGGCGGCCTGACCGTCGTAAAAGAGATAATAAAGCAACTACCGGATGAGGAAATCGTCTATTTTGGCGATACCGCCAGGTTCCCATACGGGCCGAGGAGCACGTCAGAAATACGTGGATTCGTCTTTGAGATCATAGATTACCTTCTCTATAACAATGTGAAGTTCATTGTTATCGCGTGTAACAGCGCATCGGCCGCGGCGCTTGAAATGGCGCAGCAGTATTATGACGTACCGATCATCGGGGTCATCGAGCCGGGCGCGAGGGCCGCGGTACAGGCGACGCGGTGCAGGCGTGTTGGCGTTATAGGTACGCAGGCGACGATCTCGAGCGGGTCGTATCCGGGCGCTATCAAATCCATCGACGCGGGCGTTAAGGTCAACCCGCTGGCGTGTCCCGACCTGGCTGATTTCGTTGAAAGAAACGAATTAGCGGGCCCGCATATTGAAAACGCCGTAAAGCAGTACCTTGAGCCCCTGGTGCGGGCGGGCATCGATAGCCTGATTCTCGGCTGCACGCATTATCCGCTTCTCTCCGAGACGATCTCGAGCGTTGCGGGTAACAACATAAAACTTATCAGCTCGGCAGAGGAAACCGCGCGCGAGCTAAAAGAGTTTTTAACCAGAAAGGATAGCTTGCGCGAGGATCGGTTCGCACCGGTGCTTAAACTTGTATCGAGCGGGGATGAGGATACGTTTCGCAAGCTGGGCGCCAAATTCCTTGGTCAAGAGATCGAATCGGCAGAAAGGGTAAGCCTTCCGCTAAAAGAGAGGATTGCTGGGATTGAAAAGAGATAGGACTACCCACCGCTTAACGCTATGCTACTAGGTGGCTGATATGGAGCTTATAACCCTTGGCACTTCGGCGGCATATCCGACGGCCGAGCGCGCGTGCAGCGGCTATCTCATCCGCGAAAACGGCACGAGCATCCTGATGGATATGGGCAGCAGCGTGGTGAGAAACCTCATGCGGTGGATGGACCCGGCGCAATTAAGCGGGATTATCATAAGCCATCTTCACCAGGATCACTTTATCGATATCTATCCGCTCTACTATTACCTGGTATTTCATCGAGGAGAGGGTTTCCCGATAGATGTCTACGCACCCGAAGGCGCCAGGGATTTTGTGTTACAACTAATGCCGGGCTCAGAGAAAGGCCTGGACAGCGTATATCATTTTAAGGCT
Organism: Candidatus Aquicultor sp.; assembly: GCF_054640775.1. Lineage (NCBI taxonomy): Bacteria > Bacillati > Actinomycetota > Candidatus Aquicultoria > Candidatus Aquicultorales > Candidatus Aquicultoraceae > Candidatus Aquicultor > Candidatus Aquicultor sp. Next base: position 3,436 of record NZ_JBTSLF010000039.1, read on the forward strand.
CTATCGGATAAGGGCGGGTTTCAAATAGGCGCGATTGCGTGCCAAAGCATCGCCGTAAAGCACAGCATGCCGGCGTTTGGCATGCGGCTCTCGGGGCGACGAACGGTCGCATTCTCATCGGATACAGATTTTGATGAGGTTCTTTACGATATAGCCCGCGACAGCGATGTCTTCATTTGTGAGGCGACCAAGCAGGAGGATTACAAGGACGTCATGCACCTGACAGCAGCGCAAGCGGGGATGATCGCAAAGAAAGCCGGTGCCAAGAAGCTGATGCTCACGCATATTTGGCCGGATTTCGATCCGGTTCGTCAGCAAGAAATGGCGGCGCACGAGTATGATGGGCCGATTATTATAGCCGAAGATAACATGCAGATTTTGCTTTGAGGGGGAGAACACTGATGCAACGCGTTGATGGCAGAAAACCCGATCAGATGAGAGAGGTCGTAATCCACAGGAACTTCCTCCCGCATGCCGAGGGGTCGGTTCTGATAGAGATGGGTAATACCAAGGTCATATGCACCGCCACCGTCGAGGAGAAGATTCCGAACTGGTTGCGCGGGTCGGGGAAAGGCTGGATTACCGCCGAGTACGGCATGCTCCCGAGATCTACTTCGACACGAATGAATCGCGAGGCCAGCCAGGGCAGAGTCGGCGGCAGGACGCATGAGATACAACGGCTTATCGGACGTTCTCTGCGCTCGGTGGTCGATCTTAAGGCGCTTCATGAGCTGACGATTTGGATAGACTGTGACGTGATACAGGCCGATGGCGGCACGAGGACCGCCTCGATCACCGGCGCATTTATTGCGCTCTACGATGCGCTGAGGTGGCTGGTCAAGCAGAAAAAGATAGCGGAACTGCCGCTTACCGAGTTTGTGGCGGCGGCAAGCGTTGGGATCATCGATAATGTCCCCATGCTTGACCTGTGCTACGAGGAGGACTGCCGGGCTCAAGTCGACATGAACGTCGTCATGACCGGCTCGGGCAAATTTATCGAGGTTCAGGGAACAGCCGAAGAGCATCCATTTACAAGGGATGAACTCGATGAGCTGATCGTCCTCGGTACAAAGGGAATATCAGAGCTTATCCAACTACAGCAGCAGATTCTACGAGAGGAACTATCGACAAATGTCGGAACTCATAATAGCTAGTCAGAACGAAGGCAAGATCAGGGAGATCGTTGAGATCCTCGATCTCGACGATATAAAAGTCTACACGCAAAAGGATTTTCCGGAATGGCCGGAAGTTGAGGAAACCGGGTCGACCTTTTATGAGAACGCCCTGATAAAAGCGCGCGCTCTCGTCGATGAATTTGGAAAACCTGCGGTTGCCGACGACTCGGGCCTTGAGGTCGACGCGTTGGGCGGCAGGCCCGGCGTCTACTCCGCCCGCTATGCCGGCGAAGAGGGGAATGCTGAGAAAAACAACAACAAGCTGCTGCGCGAGCTGCATGATGTCCCGGAGTCGCACCGCACCGCACGGTTCCGCTGTGTTGCCGTTCTTATGACCCCGGACGGCTGGGTAACCTCAGCCGAAGGCACCTTTGAAGGGCGCATCGGCTTTGAACCCCATGGTGAGCGCGGCTTCGGTTACGACCCTATCTTCATACCTGAAGGCGACACCCGCACAGTCGCCGAGATACCGCTCGATGAGAAAAACAAGATCAGCCACCGCGCCCAGGCGTTCAGAAAGCTGAAAGAAAAGATGCCCGAGTTTAAAGAACACGCCGGGGATTGCTAATCATCTACGAGCTGATTTGGGCGCTTGTATCGTATCGCGGAAAACCCGCATTTCAAGTACAGCATTTCAAGTAAGTACTGCACATTGCCGCAATTTATGATAAAATACCATGTGGCGCATTTGCCGCTGGTTGCGATGAATGCCCCGGGGTGTGGCTCAGTTTGGTTAGAGCACCGGTTTTGGGAACCGGGGGTCGGAGGTTCGAATCCTCTCACCCCGACCAGATAGTTCTTATTCGAACTACGATTAAAAATAGTATCAAAGAGGTCAGTGAATTTTTTGTCACTGATCTTTTTGTTTTTGATGAAAATCTTTTCAAAAAATGCCTGGTTAAAAGCCCGTCTATTAGTAGGCGAAGCTTTTTGATAGGCTAAATAGCAGTTTGAGGCAATTAAGATGATGTTCTCTAATCGTTCCTCGATCTGTTCTGTGTGGATGGATAACGAATCGAGTTTAGTTTCAGCGGTAAGTAATTCACTGGCTATGCGGTTTTGCTCTTGTTTTAGAAGGTCAAGAGGGAGAGCCTCGGCAAGATAAGCTTCAAGGATTTTCTGACGTTCTTTTAATAGTCTGTTTACCTGTTTATTTAGGAATTCTTGCTGTCTGGTTATGTCGATTTCACGTTCAGCGATTTCTTTTCTAGCAGCTTTGGTTATTATCTCAACCCATTTCTGTGGTAATTGGATATCCTTGTAGAGTTCTTCAACGGCTTTTTCAACAGCACCAACTGGAACATATTTTTGTTCGCAGCCATTATGCCGTTTTTGTCCTAAGCAGTAGAAGTAGGGGAATTCGCCTTTTGCAAGCAGGAACGACATTCTTGAACCGCATTCGCCGCAAAATACAGTACCTTTTAAATAGTGCGGATGCTTTCTTTTTCTCTCACCGGCTTGGTCTCTAGCTCTTAATACTTCTTGGACGACTTCAAATAGTTCCTTATCAACTAGCGGTTCATGTCTGCCTTCAACCTCCATGTTCTTCCATGGAATAATGCCAATGTAGAACTTGTTTTGCAGGAGGGAGGCAAGGTTTGATTTGCTGATCGGTTTTCCCGAATAAGCTTTGGTGTTGCAACCCCGTAATCCTTTATCAGTTAAGATATCTAAGAGTTCAGCGAGGGAATAATCACCGGTCGCATAGAGTTCAAACGCAAGCTCAATAAGTGGTGCTTTTTCCTCGTCAAGGGCAATGGTTGCGATTTCGCGGCCTTCGACTTCAAGCTTTACATTCTTGTATCCTAACGGCGCTTTTGTCGGCCAACCGCCTTGTTTCACTTTCTGATTCATGCCTTTCTTTACTTCCATAGCCAAGTTAGAGGAATAAAATTCAGCCATTAAAGCGTGAATTCCCTCGACTAATTTACCGGATGCCGAATCTTCAAGGTTTTCACTAACCGAAAAAAGCACAACGTCTTTCCGGTTTAGAATCGCTTTTATTGCAACGTGATCTTCTAAATTCCTAGCCAGCCTATCGACTTTATGAATTACAACCGCACCAATAGACATGTCTTTTTTCACTCTCGATAATAATTCTTGAAGCTGTGGTCTGGCACTAGACCGAGCGGATTCGCCAAGATCGACATATTCATCGACGAAATTCCAATTGCGTTCCTTGATATACCGAAGGCAAGCTTCTCGTTGAGCAGGAATGGAGAAACCTTCTTTTAGGTTGGTCTGTGCTTGTTCTTTCGTTGAAACCCTGAGATAAATGAGGCAGTTCATCTTGTTGCCTTACTTTAATTGCAGTTGCTTAATAAATTCACGAGGTGTTAGTATCTGTATTTCTTGGTAAACACCTATATCTAGTAAATGATTATCGCCGGAAATAATGAAGTCCGCTTTACCTTCGATTGCGCAAACTAAGAACATATTATCTGATGGGTCTTCGGTTACGACGTTTACCATTAGCTTACCAGCGGTTCTTTGTGAATACTGGCCGATAAGCGACACATACTGTTCGATTTCTTCGTCTGTTAGGGAAAAGGCAGATTTGATCTTGGGGTAATGCAGGACTTTACTTACTTCAGTGATGATATCATCTGATGTGAGCAGCACAAACTCACGGTTTCGCCAAGCTTCAAGTACATCAAAGGGTGCGCCGGAAGGTGAGATAATTCCGCTTACAAAAACATTAGTATCTAAGCATACCTTAATCATACTTAGCCTTTTCTAATTTCAGATATAGCTGAATCAACAGCGATTTCTACTTCTTCCGGTTTGATTCCTTGATTCTTAGCCCGAACCTTACCTAGAATCTCAAAATCCTTTTCACGCTGCTGTTTGAACTCTTCGAACTCGGCGAATGAGATTATTACGGCCATTGGCTTACCGGCACGTTCAATAACAATTTCGTCTCCTCGATAATATGCTTCTTCAAGAAGTCGGCCCAAATTTTTACGTGCTGTCATAGCGCTTTCTCTTTTTAGCACTTGCATAACACCTCCTCTAGTTAATATAGTCATTATAACTGATATGGTCATAATGACAAGATGATTTTTTCCAAATAACTTTCTGATAGTAAATTTTTGATCTGATTAGATTAATTTTGCAGCAATGTTCAAAATAGAATTATCAAAAAACTATTGCAACCGGTCCTGCATATCCTATGGTTCTTCATAACAGTACCCCATAGCAATAACCATTAATAAACCTTCGCGGGTAAGAGGTGAGGGAATTAGGGGAGGAAAACTGCTTGTTCGGGGCATCGAGCCCACTCACAAACAGGCAACGTCGGCGCTATGCCGCCGACGTTGCATCCTCCACTTCGTTCCGGGTCAAAATCGCCGGAATTCCTCCCCTATAACCCCTCCTTCCGGCGATTTTCTTATGTGGGTTTAAAGTAAGAGCATCGTCTTGTCTATCGTAAGCCATTTAATTGACTAATATGTACTAATATCTTAGAATATTAGTACATATGTTCGCTTGCAGTAGAAACAGTTAGCAAAGTAAAAGACGCTTCAATTGAGGAGTTGATAAAATAATCTTATGAAAATGAAAAATATTGAAGATTTAAATAAGGGTGAGCTTATTAAGGCGGATATATATTCTAGACCCAATGCCATGAATGGGAAGTACATAGTTGGCCAACTTGGATTGGATAATTTAGCAAAGATTAAAGATAGTGATATTTTCTTTTTAGAAACATTGAAGATGAAAGCTGATTTAGCTGATAAAATGATCGCGGAAGCTGAATCACAAGGCAAGGATACGACCGACTCAAATGTAATGAAAGAGTTGGGCGAAAAAATAAATGCTGCGGGTAAGCCACTTCATAGAAGTGAATCTATAATGACTGCAATTTTTGTTTCTTTACAATTAATTGCATATTACGGAATTGCTATAGGTATTTGGGGATTAGTTTTCAAAAAAAGTTTTCTGGAATTCGGTCTTTATGGTGTTATTGCTGGGCTTTTAATTAGTTTACTATCTGTTGCTCCTGTAATTGCTTTTCAAAGAACAAGAGAACGAATTAGGGATATGGTATTTGGTGCTAGTACGATATGGGGGAACTTAGGAATTATTATTGGTGTTGTGGGTTTAGTAGCTTTGGTAATAAGAATAATATTTTTTTAATTTATTCTACATCCGCAATACCCCTGGCGTGAGCCTGGGGATGAAGTGCCTCCAAAATCCCTAGGATTTTGGACAAGCTTTGCTTGAGCTGGGCTAATACCATGTGGTGTAAACCCATGGATATTTTATTTATAATAGGACTCATATGGGAATTTTTAACTGGTTTTCAAATCATAAAGATAATAATCCCTCTGGAAGGGGTGGAAAAATTACCGTCAATAAAGCTCTTGCTTTTGCTAGAGAAGCAGAAAAATTAGGAAAGTTTTATATTTTTCTCAAGCACTATGTAGAATATCTTTTGAGTACTGAGAAGGAAATCACTAGCGAAATAAAGGAGATACAGGAAAAAACTAATCAAAATTTAAAAGATGAACAGCTCATAAAAGAATTGTGGATTTTACGATATGCCGCCCTCCATGTATGGTTTTTTAACTTTAGAACACCCAAGAATCAAGTTGAGGTTAAAGAAAACCTTGCTCTTATAGAGCATGCTTTTCGAAATGTTTTTGATAGTTACGGAAAGGCAAGTTATCTCTCTTGGTTTAAAAATGGATTTGTCGAGTATGCCGGTGTTGATGAATTAAGTTTTAACAATCTCAAGAATTTCAAGAAGAATTTCTCGGAGAAACTTGCTGAGAAAGTTCCGCAGATTGCTTTTGATTGTACAGAAGGAAGACTCGCTGGAGAATTACATGATTTTGTTATTGAGCTGATAATGACTACAGTACAAAAAGATCAGAAATCCTTTGAATTGGACGATGATGTTTCATTAACCGACGAAGAAGTCCGGAACATTAGGAATACGATTGATTCCATGAAGCCAACAGAAAAGGATTTTGAAGATTTTATAAATTCCCTTGGCTAAAAATTTGAAAAGAATTTGCCACCAAGGGGAAAATCATTTATGGTTTTACTTATGGGCTACCGCCCGCCCAGATTCGCATTCATTCAACAAACCGCATCATAACTATTATAAATCTCGACTTTAACGACCAAATTTGATATAGTATCAAAGCAGTTCAGAAACGAATTTTGCCAGTTTTTCGATTAGCCTTGAGTTTGAATAGTGTCCACTTAGGGCGACAAATAAAAATACCCCAGCCAAAAGCTGGGGTATTTTTATTTGTCAGAGCAATGGAACAATAGACAATAGAGCAATGGAGCTTTTATGGGATATAGAATATAGATAAGCGCTAACAGGTGCTAAACGTGTTCCATTGCGGTCCATTGCTCTATTGCTCTACGGTTTACCTTAGCTGGCCGACTCCTGTGTAATAAGATAAACGAACCCGGCTAGCCGATGATCTCAACCTCTGCCTCAATCTCAATCGGGATGCCGAGCGGAAGCTCTGCCACGCCCACAGCCGACCTGGCGTGCATACCACGCTCGGGGCCATACAACTCTAGAATCAGGTCGGAGAAACCGTTGATCACCTGGGGCTGCCGCTGAAAACCGGGGGCCGAATTGACCATCCCAAAGACCCGCAACCACGCCACGACCCGGTCCAGATCGCCCAACTCGCGTTTAAGACTCCCCAAAATCGAGAGAGCGGTCAGCAGTGCTGCTTGGTATGCCTATAGATCGGCACCCACTTTGCCCAGAGCAGAGGCGAGGGAGCCATCGGGGTTCTGCGGCCCATGTCCCGGGATATAAGCCCGATTGCCATGTACCCGCACCTAGGCAAACGGCAACTTCATCCCGGCAGGGGTTTTTAACGCAGGAGGGAGGACCGGTCCAAGTTCCTTGAGCTTATCTTCAACCCCTAGCTTCTCGTTTTCTTTTGTCGACATATAATATCCTCCTGTTACGCCTGGTCATGAGTTCTGTATACAACTGAGCTATGCAGGATGCTCTCTTCTGTTTGTCCCGAATGTGAACTCTGATGGTGTCAGACAGTCAGTCAATTCGACTTTCTCCGTTAATTCTGCTATTATATCAACGCAGCTTAGAGATGTATCTAAGCAATAACGTGCGGACGTAACTCAGTTGGTAGAGTCACAGCCTTCCAAGCTGTTGGTCGCCGGTTCGAATCCGGTCGTCCGCTCAAGACATGCGCCCGTAGCTCAGCAGGATAGAGCATCGGACTTCTAATCCGAGGGTCAGAGGTTCGAATCCTCTCGGGCGCGCATAGTGTAAGCAGGGGAAATAAAGAAAACACCGGTGTAATAACCCGGTGTTTTTGTCTTTTTATTGTTCCAACAAACCTGTTGCAAACATAGGCGATTAAGGCGATTATTTAGCTACAAGTGTTTTTACGTGCATCGATTTATAAAAATCGCAAAACGAGCACGTAGAGATCTTCTGGGCATGCACTCCTTGAACTTCCTTGCCGCACAAAGTCCCGACATCGAGCCAACAGCGATACCCATTGTTTGGGTAAGCGTCGCAACCTAACCTGGTTCCTCTGTCGCATTTTTTAAACTCCCAGCAGTCCATGGATAATTCCTCCACTAGTTAACTGAATTCCTACATAAGGTATATCGGCAGGTCAAGCAAGGAATAAATCACCACAATAGGGGAAGGTTCGGGCAAACACCAACCTTTCTACTGTTGCTTAGTTGTAATATAACCACTATATTAATTCCAAGAAACTTAAAATACGAATGCCGTCCTATGCTACCGCTTGGGCTACGAGCTGACCATTTTTATATGCAACAAATTTGTTAAGGAGGGGCTATGGAAGATGCCTTGATGATCGCAAAAGGTGTTGACGGCTTGGTCGAACTCTTCGAAGACAAGATAAAGATCAACAGAAAAGGATTTTCCTCGCTCAACCGTGTCTTGCCCGGCGATAACGAGTTTCTGATCAGCGATATAACATCCATCGAGTTTAAAAAAGCCGGAGCGGTTATTAACGGGTACATTCAGTTTGCTTTTATCGGCGCCAAGGCGACAGACGATGCAGGTTCTGAGAAGGTGCAGCTAGAAGACAGCGTGATGTTTGTCGCGCGTCAGCAACGGGTGTTTGAGGAACTCAGAGTAGAAGTCGAGAGCAAAATAGCAGCCATCATGGCAGGGAGCGTAGCCTTCAGGATGAAGGAGTTGCAAGTGCTCGAGGGTCTGCTAAGCAAAGGCATGATCGATCAAGAACAATTTGATGCCAGAAAACAGCAACTAATGAGCCATTAACCTCGCAGCGAACCAGCCCACAAATATCGTCTGCCTTATCGTCTCAGCAACCCTGCCAAAAGTACTGCCGATGGCACAATAAAGGCTACCAGGATATTTGGGATATGTAAGTAACCGATAATCGGGGCGGATGATGCGAACTGCTCGATTAAGTGACTAAGCCCCAGGATGATCAACGCTGCCGGAACGATAACGAAAACCGGTACCATAATAAGCCCGAATGAAAGCCCACCGAAGATCTTCACGAGAGATGTAATCTGCTTCACCGTAACACCTCCTCTTTTAGGAGCTCCCATATTGTCTGGCGCGGTCGTTAAAAACTTAGCATGATGCTTACTTCGATTATCGACCCTGACGGATAGCGTGAAACAATAACTTGGCGGGCGGCCCGGATTAGGGTTAAAGGGTCGTAATCAAAAGGCGAGCGGTATAAGTAAGCGATAGACCGAACCTCCGTAGGTGTTTTCCTCATGCTATGACTCTGGTCTTAAGGATTATCGCTGTAAAGGTTGGAGACCGATAAGACGATACATACAAGAATCTAGCCAACATATGCAGAAAGAGACCCGGCACATGAGGCAGCGAAACATCATCGATCACATCATAGAAATAATCGAGGATATCATCTCGGGGGAGAGTTCATCCAGAACGAACGTCCCAAAATCCAGCGACTTCCACAGGCTTGGCCGGGTCGTTAACGCACTTGCAGAGAACTACCAGATGGCCCAAGAAACCATTACCATGCTTAACCAGCAGCTCAAGAAAAATAACCTCGATGTTATTATGGCGCTTATCGAGGCGCTTAACGCCAAGGACCCTTATACGCGCGGCCATTGCGAGCGTGTCCCGGTTTACGCCTCGCTGATCGCACGCAGGCTTAGTCTTACCGAAGACGAGCTGGATGCGGTTCACCTGGCATCGTACCTGCACGACATAGGGAAGATAGGTATCCACGACGATATCTTAAACAAACCGGGCAGCTTGACCCGTGAGGAGTACGAACAGGTAAAAGCCCATGCGTTGATTTCAAGCCAGATAGTGTCCCAGATACCAAACCTTTCGCATATTGCGAGCGTGGTGAGACACCACCACGAGCACCACAACGGCGCCGGCTATCCGGACGGCCTAAGCGGCGATGAAATCCCGCTCGGTTCGCGCATCCTGGCTATCGCCGATGCCTTCGACGCCATGACGTCGGCCCGTCCGTACTGTCTGCCGATTAAGCCCCAAGAGGCATTGCAGGAGATAAAACGGTGTGCCGGTCGTCAATTCGACCCCAGCCTGGCCCATCTTTTTGCAGACGCCTATACCAAAGCTTACGGTAACCGTGTTCCGAATTTAAAAGCTTCTTAGATCGAAGACTTGTTAAATATGCCCTTAGCTGGCTTTTAACCCATTGACTGCAGAGAGTACGACCGCCAACACCGCAATTATCACGACGATGATAAGAATTACCCCAAGAATAACGGGAATGAGCACCGTCAATATCGCGCGTCCCAATGAGAACTTGTAATTTTCGCGAACAGCGAGTATGTCAAGGACGAGAAACCAGATACCGAACCCTAACGAGGCGATTCCGGCGATTATGCTACCTGCGGCCCCTGCAACAAGGGTAAGTAGACCGAATGGGGCTGCAAATAGTCGTGGGAAACTGGCGAACCCCAAGGCGCTGATCAAGCCCGCATAATCACCCTTACCCTTTAGGATGAGCGCGATGATATGGTAGATGCCGGCGACTATCGCGAGCGAGATAGCCGCAAGAATGGGGGCGACGATGACGGTGATGGTCGCAATCAAGCCGGGATTCAAGGTAGTAGACCCGCTGGCGTGGTTAAGCGATCTCGCCGTAGTGAGGCTTCCGGAGATGCCTGCGATCGCACCGATCCAGGCGATGGCTACATACACCAGGAAGGCCAAAAGCACCGGTTTTGTTTCAATCAGGTAGCGGAAGGTCTCTGATGGCTTTGTGATCACGCCGTAGAGTAAATCAAAGAGACCTTTCTTTTCTTGTTCGCCGGGGACCGGGCTTTCGGTCGCACCCTCGAAGTTATCTTCGTTCATATGTTTATCCTCCATAGTATCTATATTGTGGAACGCCGAGCATGCTTCGCACATAATCGAGAAGCACGAGATCCCGGCCCATCACCTGCATCCTGATGAGGTTAGAGATGCTCTCGCTCTCGGATGGTGAGCCGAACAGCGACTCGAAGAGCGTCGGCGGCTGGTATTCTTCGACCACCGGGTCGTCGATATGCGCTACATCCGCTGCGACATCTATCGCAGTTTGGTACCCCCCGACCTCATCGACAAGACCGAGCTTCTTCGCCGTGGTTGCCGCGAAGATCTCACCGGTTGCAAGGTTTGCGACCTTGTTTTTATTAAGCCCGCGTCCTGTGGCGACATCGTCGATGAATTGGTGGTAGAGTTCGTCGGACATCGTTTGGAACTTCTGGCGCTCCTCGGGTGTGAGCGTGCGCTCGAACATGTCCTTGTTCTTGCCGGACTTTATCGTCTGCATCTTTATCCCAAGCTTATTATAGAGGCCCGAGAGGTCGGGCACCATCGATATGACCCCGATGCTTCCTACCAGGCTTCCCGGTTTAGCGACGATTTTGTCCGCCTGGGACGCCATGTAGTAGGCACCCGAGGCCACCATATCGCCGGCGAAAACAACTACCGGCTTCTCGCTATCACGCACAAGATAGGCTATCTCCTGTGATGCCCCGACTACGCCGCCCGGGCTGTCGACTTTAAAGATGACGGCTTTGACATTTGGGTCATCCTCGGCGTCTTCGATCCTGTGGCGGACGAATGTCGGGTTGATACTTGCGCCGCCGCCTGAGAGGAGAGACCCCGCCGAACCCTCGGCGATGCTGCCGCTAAGCGGGATAAACGAAATCACGTTGCCATGACCTATCGTACTCGCACGCCCGGCAGGCCGGAGTGCGATGACGAGTACCATAACGACCATAGAGAGAAAAACGATGCCGAGAACTATTGATATTACGAGCGTGCTTCGTTTCAAGCGTTCCTCCTTAAAATATAGGACTTACTGTTTTTATTATTATGTTCTTACTATTGTTGCTCTACGCCGTTTTGTTGGTGTTTAATTGATAATTACTACTATTTTATACTCTTTACGCGATAACCGCACGCTTGGTGATGTGATGGTTGTTTTGTACAGGGGAGGAGTGCCGTGAAACGCAGATCGATCAAGATCAACATGAGAGAATTCGCGGGGGCAATGGGCGATTTTGGCACGCTGTTTCCGCTGGCCATCGGCTATATTGCCATCAACGGTCTAAACCCCGCCGGCTTTCTGGTGATGATGGGGGTCGCAAATATCGCAACCGGCATTATCTATGGCCTGCCGATGAAGATACTGGCGGCGATCGCCATCGCCGAGCACTGGACACCGTCGATGATCTACGCTTCGGCCTTTGGGATGGGCTTGGTCTGGATTATTATTACGATTACCGGCGCCATGAAATGGTTGGTCAAGTTTACTCCCATGGTGGTTGTAAGGGGAGTACAGGTCGCGCTCGGCATACTCCTGGCCATCCAGGCGTATCCTATGCTTAAGACGTGGTGGCTTCTCGGAATCGTTTCGATCATCATCGTGATCTTCTTGCGGGAAAACCGCTATGCGCCAGCGGCCATCGTTCTCATGGCGCTAGGGGCGGTGATCGTTTATCTTAAGGGAGGGTTTCAGCAGGTCTCAGCACCGAGCTTTGCTTTACCGCCGCTCACCAGCTTTAGCATCAAAGAAGTCTGGCAGTCGCTTCTGTCGGCCGGGTTTGCCCAGGTGCCGCTTACGATCGGAAATGCCGTTATCGCCACCGCCGCGCTGATCAAGGAATACTGGCCCGAGAGGGAGGACGTAGATGAGCATAAGCTCTCGCTTAACCAGGGACTCATGAATCTGGTGGTGCCGTTCTTCGGCGGTATGCCGATGTGCCATGGCGCGGGCGGTTTGGCCGGGCAGTACCTGTTCGGGGCAAGGACGGGGGGCACCAACGTGATCGAGGGCTCTCTTGAGCTAGCCCTAGGATTGTTTTTTGCAAGCTCGATCCTGGCTCTCTTCGGGGTGTTTCCGTCGGCCATTATGGGCGCGATGATGCCTCTCGTCGGTATCGAACTCACCAAGTTCGCGCGCGGAATCAGGTTCAATAAGGATCTCGTCCCAATCGGTGCTACCGTTGCATTGGCGCTTGTCTATAATATGGCGCTCGGGTTTTTTGCCGGAATCGCAATCTACCATCCCATGCATTTCATCCTCAGAAGGAAAGAAGCCGCCGGCGCAGTCGCGTAAACGCCCGCTTGATGCAACGATTACCCTGCAATCGGTTAAGGCTAGGATTATGCCGAATATTCTAGTAGATTATAGGCGCGGCCGGTTTCGGCGCCCATCTATGCCGTGTATATTTGCGTGCAACATTTAATATCAGCACTATGATGCAGCTTTAAGGCCGGTGGCCTTGAATATTGTTACAAATAGTTTTAAAATATAGTGGTTGTAGATATCTTAGGACATCGACGCATGAACATGGTGATCGTAGCTCAATTGGTTAGAGCGTCGGACTGTGGCTCCGAAGGCTGTGGGTTCAAGTCCCATCGGTCACCCAGGAAAAAATCGCCACAGGGCGATTTTTTCTCGAGAATCGAAAATTTGCGCACTTAGCTCAATAGGCAGAGCAGCGGACTCTTAATCCGGAGGTTACAGGTTCGATTCCTGTAGTGCGCACGACTCTTTTCTGGCACGTACTAACGGAGACTAGAAACTAGAACGGCACTTGTGCCAAGACTAGATTAAAAGCAGGGAAGCGGTTCGCTGTAGCGAATGTTTTCCTAGGGACTTTAATCTAGTTTCTAGTTTCTAGTCTCTAGTTTCTAAGACGCGAGAGTGGCGGAATTGGCAGACGCGCTAGACTTAGGATCTAGTGGGGAGACCTGTGGGGGTTCGAGTCCCCCCTCTCGCACAGAATCATCTTCGATGATTCTGTGGAGCAATGGAACAATTGACAATAGAACAATAGAACTTTTATGGAGCAGGGAATATGGATATGCTTCAAGGGAAGCTAAGCGTGACAGTGCGGTCCAATGCTCTATTGATCCATTGTTCCATAGTTGCGTTAGCTGGCCGGCTCCTGTGTAACAAGAAACGGGAGGCGTTCTATGTTCCATTTCTTTCTCGTTCAGAGTATGGGTTATAGCATGAATGGAAGAAGTTTACTTCAGAAGGACTTTGGGTCGTATGCTATAACCCATACTCTTACGTTTATTAGAGAGGCGCTTGCTGACACATCAATCAACAGCCCACAACCCGGCGAGCCCAGACAGAGCAGCAAAGAGTACTCGCTATCAGACAGTTTTGCAATCAAGGCATACAGAAGAGTGTACACATTTATTATTAATATAGGAGGCCTATATTGAAGACAGAAGTGAAGACAGAGGTTGAAAGGTTAGAGGAGAAGGATACCGTTCTTCTCAAAGTAGAGGTTCCCACCGATGCATTTAACGCGGCAGTTGATCAGGCATATAAGCGGATAGCCGGCCAACTCGTCGTCCCGGGTTTCAGGAAAGGTAAAATCCCGAAAGCCATCATCGACAGCAGGATAGGCAAGGAAGCCGTTCACGAGGAGGCGCTGCAGCAAGCGCTGCCATATTACTATGCGGGCGCGCTCAAAGATAGCGACATAGAGCCGGTCGATCAGCCTGACGTCGATGTCGTCCAGGCCGAAGAGGGCAAGCCGCTTATCTTTACCGCCAAGGTCAAAGTAAAGCCGGAAGTGAAGCTTGGTAAGTACAGCGGTCTTGAAGTAGATAAATCGTCATCCGAACCTTCGGAGGACGAGATATCAAGCCAACTCGATGGATTAAGGAACAACTTTGCCAACCTGGAGCCGGTTGAGGATGGGTCCGCCAAAGAGGGAGACTTCGTTCTTATAGACTTCGAGGGTTTTCTGGATGGAGAGCCGTTTGAAGGTGGCCAGGCCAACGACTACATGCTGGAGATAGGCTCGGGCACGTTTATCCCGGGCTTTGAAGAGCAGATAGTCGGTATGAAAAAGGGCGATGCCAAGGATATCAAGGTAACCTTCCCCGGGGAATACGGGAACGACCAGCTGGCCGGAAAAGAAGCGGTGTTTAAAGTCGCCATCAAAGAGATTAAAGAGAAGAAACTCGCGGAGCTTAACGATGACTTCGCCAAGCAGGTCGGATTTGATACGCTTGACGATTTACGGGCAGATATAAGGGAGAAGATTTACGAAGTTAAGAGCAAATACGCCGAAGCTGAAGTAAAGGGCGAAATCGTTGACGCGGTCACCGATCTTTCTCAGGCAGAAGTTCATGACGTTATGATCGAGCAGGAGATCGACGACATGCTCGAAGACTTTGCCGGTGACGTTAAGAGGCAGGGTTTAGACCTCGATCAG